>VGUW01000022.1 GCA_016874185.1 Gammaproteobacteria bacterium | reverse complement strand
ACCCCACCATTTTGCGCAAATTGGATGCGTCCATTTTGCGTGAATCCAAGATTGCCGCCCTCTGCCACCATTTTACAACGAAGACTGATGGCATCAACTCGGGTACTATCATTGGATAAATCACCCACATCAGAATGCTTCTCATAACTTGCCTTGACATAGGTTCCAATTCCTCCATTCCACAAAAGGTCAACAGGCGCCATTAATATATGCTGAATCAATTGATTGGGAGAATGGGTACGAATTTTGGTCCCTAATGCTGCCATCGCCTGATCTGAAAGTACAATATACTTGGAGGATCGATTATATATACCGCCACCCTCTGAAATAAGAGCGCTGTTATAATCCGTCCAAGCTGAACGCGGCATCAAGAAAAGACGCTGACGCTCTTGATAACTGAGCATTGGATCAGGATTAGGATCAATGAATATATGACGGTGGTTAAAGGCTGCTAACAATTTCATTCTATTGGATAAAATCATCCCATTGCCAAATACATCACCCGCCATATCCCCAATACCTACAGCGGTAAAAGGCTGGTTAATATCACGATCCATGGTCAAAAAATGCCACTTGACTGATTCCCATGCTCCTTTGGCAGTAATGCCAATTTTCTTATGGTCATATCCATAGGAGCCACCGGAAGCAAAAGCATCCCCCAACCAAAACCCTCGATTAATCGCAATCTGATTGGCAATATCAGAAAAGGTCGCTGTTCCCTTATCAGCTGCAACCACAAAATAAGGATCATCTCCATCATAGCAAATGACCAACTCAGGATGTACCACTTTTCCTTCCACCCAATTATCTGTCACATCCAAAAGTGCATTTATAAATGCTTGATATGCCCGCTTGCCTTTTTCAGCCATGTCATCAGCAGAGTCGCTGTCTTTCAATAATTTGGCAATAAAACCGCCCTTGGCACCTGATGGCACAATGATGCAGTTTTTCACCTGCTGCGCCTTCATCAACCCCAGAACCTCTGTCCGATAATCATCCGCCCTACTGGACCAACGAATGCCGCCACGAGCAACTTTTGATTGACGCAAGTGAACACCTTCCACCTCGCGGCCAAAAACAAATGCCTCCCTAAATGGCATTGGCTTGGGGGCCTCTGGAATATCTCGGGTAGAAATCTTAAATACAATCGGACCCTGCTCTTGGCAATAATAGTTGGTCCTTAAAGTATTCTTAATCAAAGTCAAGTACATGCGAAGAACGCGATCATGATCCAGTAAAGGCACATTTGCCAATTGATCAAGAAATGTCTTCTCAAGATCCTCAAACCCTTTTTCCAAATGTTTTTTGGGATGAAATCTCAACTCAAACAAATCAAAAAGTATCGCCACTAACTGTGGATACAGCGCCAATGCCTTCTGAATGGTTGATGTTTCAAGAGAATAATTGATCTGACGAAGATACATGGCAAAGGCACGGAACAATTCAATTTTACGAACCGTGAATTTTGATTTTAATGCCAATACACCAAACCCATCAGAAATGGTTTTGCCAGAAAAAACATCCAACAAATATGACTTAATGAAACCTTCAACTGAATCCAAGTCTTCAATCATCCCATCAATCGGAGTGCAGTGCAAATCTGCCACCATCAATTTTAATTGATTCTCGCAGTTAATATCATTTGTCCACTCCTGAATCACCCGAAACCCCATTTCACTAAGAACTGGGAAAATATCTGATAATTCTACCTGCAGCACATCTCTTTGAAATAATTTAATTCCCACCACATTTGATCCAACATGAGGCTTATAAACAGCAATGCTCATGTTATCGACACTCATTCCTTCGATGTAACGAATGTCCTTAACGGCAATAGCGGGGCTGTATCGATCTTGATAGCCAACTCCGATTGCATTCACATATCGTCCATAATACTCCCTTGATTTCTCATAACCATAAACAGCTATCAACTCTTGTAAGAATTCATCTGACCAACTCCTGGCCAAATGACGAATATGTGCCTCTATATCCGCCTCACTGTACTCAATGGCTTCAAGCGACCTTGGCTGGATCACAAAGTAAATTCTCACCAAGTTTGACTCAGAAAAGAATGGTTGATGAATAATATCTGTACCATTAAAAATCGAGCACAAGTACCCCATGATCTCACGAACCAATGTCGTGGAATAACGCTCCCTTGGTAAATACAAAACCACTGAGAAAAAATGATGCATCACATCTTCACGAACAAATAGCCGAACTTGAGGACGGTCAAATAAGGCAAGGGCACCTATTGCCATCCGGGAAAGCTCAGCAAAACTTGCTTGAAACAACTCCTCTCTAGGAAAAGTTTTTATGATATAAAGCAATGATTTATTCAAAAATCTGGACTGCAACCCAGCTTGATGCATCACCCCTTCTACTTTTTTACGAATAAATGGAATAGTTAAAGGGTTGCTTTCATAGGCATCTGAGGTTAATAGTCCAATTAAACGCAACTCACCCTCAATAACACCCTCCGGCGAAAATACCCTTAACACCAGCAAATCAGTATACGTTGGACGATGAATGGTTGAGGCAGTTCTGGTTTTGGATAAATAAAAATAAGGCACCTCACTTTGTTGCTGCTCAAGTTGATTTGGCAAAACTGAAACATACTGCTTGGTTTGCGCATGAGGCTCGTCTGACAATACACCCAACCCTGATCCATCAATCAAATGTAGAACTGGCTGCACCCCCTGCCGGTCAAGATGATAGCTTCTGGAGCCAATAAAAGTGAAGAACTCTATAATCCAGTCTATAAAAGCCAAAGATTCAGCAAGATTTTCAACACTGGTATCCCCATTTATCTTATGATTACGCCAAGTAGCAACAACTTCCTTCAAGCGCTCTTGCATCACACGCCAATCACGCACAGCCTGAAATACATCATAAAGCACACCAGCAATACGATCCTCAAGCAGCCCAAATGAATCAGATTGATCGAACCAATCAAGCTCAAACCAAATAAACGATAACTCATCTTTGGCATTTAAACCCAAAATTTTAGGATCAAGCTGAACAGCATTGAGCATATGCAGAACTTTACATCCCATTTTTTTAAAAATCATGCGAATTGAGTCGACAATGAACGGCATATCATAAGACACCACAAATACGTTGGTCACCGGCCGCTCTGGGTATGTGATTGAGTTTCCAGCGGAGCACTCAATCACCGAGTGATTAAAAACACCCACCCTCTCAGTCAATCGATCTGAAAATGACAAAATCAAATCAACCAAATGCTGGCGCTCACTTTCTGAAAACTCAGTCAAATTGGTTTCTTTTAAAACCTGAATAATTGAGGATGATTTCTTCCCACTGGCTTGCAGCAAATCTTGGTATAACTGCCGGTTTTTATCGTCCATATTAATACACATCTTTTTACCAGCTCTAATAATAGCGAATTTATCCGATAACCACAAGAAAATGCACGCAAGTACTTGAAATATTATATCATATTGATATAATAACAAAAATAAGAAACAGAAGGAAAAGGCAAATATGAGAATACTTTTAGTAGAAGATGATAGCCTACTGGGTGATGGCATTCGCTGCGGTCTTAGTGAATTTGGCTATACCGTTGACTGGATGACAGATGGTCAAATGGCAATATACGCACTGCAAAATGAACATTTTGACGCCATCGTGCTTGATCTTGGCCTGCCCAAAAAATCTGGACTTGAAGTGATCAGAACCATTCGCGCCTCAAAAATCAATACCCCTGCACTGATTCTAACTGCCAAAGATGGGATTGCTGATAGAATTGCTGGCCTTGATGCTGGCGCTGATGATTACATGACCAAGCCATTTGACCTGGATGAATTAGCAGCACGTGTTCGTGCTATCATTCGAAGAAGCAGTACCCGCCAAAATCAAACCCCACTTCTTGAGATCGGCAATATCTCTCTTAACCCAGCTTCGTTTAAAGTAAAAATGAACAACAAAGATGTTCCTATCTCTCGAAGAGAATTCACCATACTGCATAAATTAATGGAATGCGAAAACAGAGTCGTAACCCGTGACATTATTACCCAATCTCTTTATGGATGGGGCGATGATGTTGATAGCAATACCATTGAAGTTCATATTCATAATCTACGCAAAAAGTTAGGCAATGGAATTACCATCAAAACCATTCGCGGCATCGGGTATATGATTGAAAATGAGAGTTAAGCAGCGATCCATCCGAGATTTCATCCTGCGCTCGATATTTATCAGCGCACTTCTTGCCGGAATTGTCACTGTCCTAACCAGCTATTACCTGAATCTTAAAGACCTAAGACCGTATTTAGATTCACATTTAATTATTGAGAATCAGACAGTTACCGATAATATCAAACTATTGAGAGAACAGAAAAAAAACATCAGCGAATATTTTCAGAATCGGGCACCTCAAGCCTCGTTTGAATATGACTATACCAATAATTCCGATCTTGTTCATCAGCTCATTGGCAACACCCATATCCAAATTCAAACCATGAATGGTGAAATTCTATTTCAAAACCACAGTCACCAGCCGACCAGGGTTGATAAAGAGAAAAAAGGCTTCTCATATCAGGAAATAAACAACGAATTATATCGAGTCTACACCACTTATCACCCCTCACTTGATGTGATAATCTCAAGTATGCAGCCACATAAAGTCAGGCAAATGCTTGAAAGCAGCATGGTTATTAAATTTGTTTCAATTTTCTTGATTATCTACGTTATTTTATCAATCACAATTTCAATCGTCCTTAAACGAGCATTTCTTCTAATTGAAACGGCCTATGAGCTGCTTGATCAGAAAAAATCAGATCCGCAATCGGATATCACCAAAAAGGACCTGCCAATTGAACTTCAACCCTTCTTTGAATCACTCAATAGCCTCATATCACAACTTGACCAGTCTTTGCAACGTGAAAAGCGATTTGCATATGATGCTGCTCATGAACTTAAAACCCCTTTGGCAGCATTACAAACTCACCTTCAAATTGCCAAAATCACCAAGGATGAGGGCAAGCGACAAGAATCTTTAAATAAAGCCACGCTTTGCATCAAAAGAAGCTGTCACACCATCGACCAACTCATGGCACTGATCCGGACCCTGCCCAATAAAAACAAGTCCTCAATGCAGGTCATCAACATCACCCCTACTCTGGCTGACATTCAGTCTCAAAATCCAATCATCAATTTAAACCAAACCTCACCTGTGTTTGCCCTTGCAGATCCTGATTCCCTATCCATGATCTTTAAAATTATAACTGAAAATGCAATCAAGTTTGGCGCAACCAGCATGGACATTCATGTCAGTGAATCCAAAAAATATGTGACACTTTCTTGTATTGATAATGGACCTGGAGTGCCAAAGGCTCATATTAATCGACTTGGGGAGCGTTTTTTTAGAGTATACGGGACCAATGTGGATGGCTCTGGCATTGGCTTGAATATCGCCATGGAAATTATCAGTCAAATCCAAGGCGCACTTTATTTCTCACAAAATACCCCCCAAGGGCTATGCGTTCACATCTGCCTTAAAAAGCAAAGTAAAAACTAAAATCTCAGCTTAAATCAGACCTGTAGGAGGTTTCCCACAGAACCTGTGCATAACTTTGTGAATAAACCCATAATTTTCACCTGCCTTTCGCTCAAATCTTCAGCTTTTCTTAAACTGTACAAAATCTATACACCTTTTAAGTCATTGTTTTAATTAGAAAAATAAAAAAATGAAGGTAAAACAACCATGAAATCATATTTGCAAACTCCTTTTTAAAAAGCATAACAAAGATGTTAAAAAATGCTTGACTTATGTTCTTTCAATCAAACACTGACTTGGGTATGGCTAAAAACACACTCAGCAAAAACTCCTGCAAATAAACCGATGAAGTTAAATTTTATACTCAAAGGACACCTGCACAGCTTAAAATCAGTAAAAAGCCATCTGCAAATAAAATTGATTAACTTTTAATTGCAATTTCGATATAATAAAGCCATGTTTCAGACCAACCCAAGCTTTACTCTCAATTTGCTCCAAAAGATGGCATCTGCAGCTGAAATAAAATTTATCACCCAAACCCATTTAAACATTCATCATATCGCTATAATTCAAGCCCTTGTTCAAACTGGAAAATTTAAGGATGATGACTTCATCTTCTCATGCCCTGCCCCTGAAGAAAACACCTCAATCAATATTCCAGCCATTGATGCAGAGAATTTTAATACCCCAAGCTGGCAGCGCGCTGCATACCCAAACCCAATACCGCTTGCACTGCTTAAATTGGCAGAATTAAAACACCGAAACACACCCATGAGATACCAATCATACCAAATGGCCTTATCTCAAACAGTAAGTGCAGATCTAAAGCAAATACTAATGACCGAAATCGAAAAAGGAAATAACTTAAAGTCCCTGGTTGATATCATGCACCCTATGCACACACCCAGCGATGTATTAATTGCAAAGCTCATCTGCGACCAGCCACTTTCTGAGCTGTATTTTATAAAAAACTGTCAACAGTATTTGTGGCAACTGCACCAGTGTATCTTCTTTAGCACCCAGCAGCAAATGCCTTTTCCAACACAAATCATCGACCCTACGATCCTAAGCACCAAAGGTAAAGAAACAATTAAAAAATGGCATTGCACCCCGATGCCCTCTTACTCCGCAACCCCCTACTCCCACCCAGAAAGTGGGCCAGCAAATGTCATACTTAATCCACAGCCCCAGACATTATCTCCCAGCGCACTCTTAACCTATCAAGACTGCTCCTTTCTCTTTTATTGCAAACACATCCTAAAAATAAACCCAGCTCAAAGCGATGAATCCGAGTACTTTAAACAATTTGGTCATCTGCTCCATGAGATTTGGGCAGAGCACCCCATGTCAAGTACTGACGAAATGACTGAAATAATAAAGCACCATCCTTATTTTCAAAATCTCCAGCCACACCTTATCAGCGCAATGTCCTTACATATCCAAAAGATCAACCAAGAATGGCATATCAAAGACTCTCAAAGGCCTCCCTATAAAATCATTGGCAAAGAGCAAGTGGTCAGTTACTCACACGCCAACTTAACACTGGCTGGGCGCATAGATCGCATCGATGAAATTGCACCCAACACACATATCATCATCGATTACAAAACCTCAAAACCCTCACTAAATTGGTACCAAAATATCATAGAACAACTTCCCATATACGCTGTCATGTACGGTAAAACAACCAAAGGGCTGGCTTATGCTCAACTTAAAAAGAACCAATGTGAACTTAGTGGGCATATCCATGAAGATCTTATGCACTCACCGCTCACCCCGATAAATCAGCTCAATAAGCGCTATGAAGTATCTTCCTGGGATCAAGCATGGAATCAATGGCAAAAGCAACTGCACCACTTAATCGAACGGATTATGGCAAATCCCATCACTGCAAATCCCCAAAGCCATAGATGCAATGATTGCCAATTTAAACCCATCTGCCGCAGTCATCTGGAAGAAGCATGAACATCATTGATCAAAAACAACGAGAGCTTGCACTTAACCCTCAACATTCATTTTTAATCAAAGCCCCCGCTGGCTCAGGCAAAACCAGCTTACTGATTGCAAGAATTGAGCAGCTCATCAAAATTGCACACCCCAGCCAAATTACTGCACTAACATTCACCAAAAACAGTGCGCGAGAAATAATCAACCGCCTTCAAGAAAAAGAAATCGATACCGCAGGCATCCAGATTGCCACTTATGATGCATGGATTGCTCGTCTCCTGAAAAAATTATCACCCACACCTGCACTGCCCATTTCACAAAACCAAAATCTACTTTATGACATTGCCTGGCAAAGAGCTTTTGCTGATATGAAAAATGACCCTGCTCATCCAATCACTCATATTCTTCAGCATCACTGGCAGCTTTTTCCACTGCTCAAAAAGACCTGCATAAACTTGCTTAGCCGCCGCGATCTATGGTTGCCCCTCATATTTAAACAACATAGCTCATGGGTAACATCACAATGGCAAATGATGCTAGAACATTGTGCACATGACCTTATCCAGCAAATGGGCAGCTATTGGCATGGACTGAGGCAATTTTATATTGAATTTGAAGGATCTCCTGATATTAACCCACCTCAACCAATCGATGAGCTGGCCAACATGGCTCGATGGTTACTCACAAAATCTGGCACACCCAGAAAACCGACACAGAAAATGGGCTTTGAGCCCATATCATGTGCTAAAAGTCCAAAACAAGCCACTTTTAAAAAAGCAGATTTCCTCACCATCATAGAACATATTCAGCAAAGACCATCATTATTAAGACTGTGGCAAATATTCCAAAAAATTGATCAAGAGCCAAGGCCTGAGTTTATTACGCACATCGCCGAGTTTTTACCAAAGCTACTTGCCCATCTAAAAGTTGTATTTCAAGAACATCACGAAGTCGATTATTGTGAGAATGCCCTTAATTTACTTGAAATTCTCACTGATCAATCAGCTTTCAATCACCCTGAGCTAAGACACACTCAGCATCTTTTACTGGATGAATTTCAAGACACATCGCCCTTACAATTTGCAATTCTGGGCGCCTTTATCCGTGAGTGGTCTGATGATCAACAAAGCTCAGTATTCCTCGTCGGCGATCCCATGCAATCCATTTATGGATTTAGAGACGCTGATGTCCGCCTTATTTTAGATATCGAAAAACAAAGCCGATTTCATCACCTACCAATTCAAACACTTCAGCTTATAACCAACTTTAGAAGCCAGCAATCCCTGATTAACTTTCAAAACCAAATTTTTACAAATTTAATGAGCCCACATCAAGATATTAATTGGTGTGATATCATTTACCAGCCCAGTATCGGTATTTATCAAGATCTCCCATCAACAGTCCATTATCATACCTATGAAATAGATGAAAAAAACGCTGGCATCCTTCATATTTTAAAATCCATCCCCAAAAACCAAACCATTGGGATCCTTACGCCTACACGAAAATCTGGCTTGGAGGTTTTAAGATACATCCAACAACATTTTAATCAACCTGTACATGCTGCCAATCTTACCAAACCGGCAAATAACCCACTGATTCACGACACCCTGATTCTGTTTCATGCCATCTGCCACCCTGAGTGTCGACTGTCTTGGATTGCCCTAAGTCAAACCCCCTGGTTCAAAATAGAGCACCAGCACCTTCAAACACTATTTATCAATCAAAAACCTTCTTTTTTGCAACAATTGCTAGATGCAAAGAATTTAATGCCTGCAAATTTAATTTGTCAGCAAATACAAGATCGTTTATCCACAGAGACACCCTTTCAGATCCTTATCCACACACTGAAATACATCAATCCATCCATCCTACACCACCCTATTTTACAAAATACCTTTTCAGCACTGGAAAACTTGAGTATCCCTTTTGATCACTTATCCGACCTTATAGACTGGGCCAATCAAATAGAAGCACCTGATGATGAGGAACATCATCGCATTCAAATCACCACGATTCATCAAGCCAAAGGTCTTGAATACGACCATGTCATCTTACCATTTCTAAATCATATCTCACCACCAAGTAAACCGGACATTATTTCAGTTGATAGTTGGATAACAAACCAGCGACCAATACCAGCTGCATTAATAGCATCTCCGATTGATCAGACTCATCACCAGGCAATTTTGAGTTTTTTACAAAAACACAAAATGTTACAAGAAAAAAAGCGGCTTTTGTATGTGGCATTAACCCGAGCGAAACAAGGCCTGCATTTCTTTTTTGAGCCAAAAACCCATGAAAATAGCCTTCAGTTCTGGTTGACACCAAATCCATAAAATGCGTTTAATAAAAATCACCCATTTGCTCCAATAACCCTTAAAGAATATTCACCCCATGATCTATGCTTACTTAACTAAACCGTCCAAGCCTTGGAGAAAACTTTGTGAAATTATTTTGCAAAATCACCATGTAGACCCCCACGACCTTTATAAAGACTCCTCTGGCAAACCTTTAATTCAAAAAGAAAATGCCTTTATTTCATGGGCACACTCAAAAGCACACGTATTGATTGCTTTGTCTGAGACTCATGCCGTCGGGGCAGATTGCGAAGACATTAGACCCATTGATCACCAAGCCATTCAAAAACGATTTTTCCCAAATGAAGTCGACATTCAAGGCAGTGTCGATTTTTATAAAAAGTGGACTGAGAAAGAAGCCACCTGCAAACTAAAAGGCATCAGCATTTGGCAAGAAATGAAATTGACCACAAATGCCCAGTGTCATCATAATATCATTGATGAAACTATTTTTTGCATCGCCACCCATTCAGCAACCCCTATCATATGGGTATCGCACTATGAAACCGAAAAACTGCTTCAGAAGACTGCACAAACTCTGCTTCGGCCTGACCAATGTCGATAATTCGTTTATTGACCTGTGAGTGACTATAAATCTGAAATGCAAGTGCCAAATAATTTTGAAAATGACGCAACTCTGCTTGATATAATGTTTGATAAAATTTTATAAGCTGCGGCTGCGACAGAACTCTGGCCACCAATCCAAAACGCTCACACGAACGTGCCTCAATAAAAGCAGCCACAATCAGCATGTCCATGAGCTTTTGTTTACGCTCATGCCTAATGATACGATGCAATGCTTTGGCATAACCACAGGGCTGAATGGGTTTAAAAGGAATTGCATACATCTTCAAGTATTTCAAGCACAATTCAAAATGCCTCATCTCTTCTCTAACTAATTTAGATAGCGGTGCTTGTAAGACCTCATACTCAGTGTAAGATTTTATCAAATTAATGGCAAAATCGGCTGCTTTTCTTTCACAGTGGGCATGATCCACCAATAACATCTGCCAATTAGGGTTAACTTGCATCACCCATTTTTCATCAGTCTTTACCTGTAAAATTGAATCAATATCTTCAAACAAAATAGCCCCTTCAACTGACTCAAGATTGCTCATAAGCCTAGTATATGTTAGAATCAATCATACCAAAAGGAGTCTTTGTTTGCACAAACTTTTTTTAATTATCTTCTGGCCTTTTTTGGCATTTGCTGGCCAAATTGAGTATCTTGATATTGCTATTACAGGTCCTTTACGCGAAAACTCAACAGTTGTACCTAATACTTCCTCAATGCCACCCCTTAGCGCAATTCCTGCTGAACTGACTGGACAAAAACCATCGACATTTCATTTCATTAAATCACCACAAACTCAATTATTAGGATCAGCACGCTACATAACACCGATTTCTCCGCTTGATAAAAAAATATTCTCATTAAATACCCAGGATTTTTCAGCCACATCCAATCCGTGTACGCTTACATTTGAAACCAACTTTCAAAGGTATTTGGATGTGACTGTCGATGGTTTTTGCCATGAGCCAAATGGAAGCTTGATTTTCCTTCATGAGGCCAGACGGTCTAAGATTGGCCAGATTCATCTGATCACCACCGCCTATTTTAATTTATTATTTGCCTTTCAAGGACCCGCTCAAGCAAAAAATTCGCTATAATAAAAACCATGAGCATTCAATTAAAATTGGTTGAGCAATGGATTCGATTTGCTAACCGAAACGAAAACGAAAAAAACATTTTTGAGATCCGAGATGATTTCTCAAGGGCTTTTAAGCGCTATAGCGCCCATCCTCACGTTAAGACAAATGCCAAAGACCACTTTAGCCCCGATGGCACATGGTTTTCTCCAAACAACCATGTTGCCCGACATGTTATTTTATATTTTCATGGTGGCGGCATGTGTTTTGGCTCAGAGCAAACTCACTCTCATCTGGTTTCTCAAATCGCTCATCAATGCCAAATGCGGTTGTTCTTTTTGCGATATCATTTAAGCCCTGAGTTTCAATTCCCAAGGGCACTGGAAGATGCTCTCAAGGCATATGATTACCTCATATCAAGCGGATATGACCCAAAAGACATCTCTCTTGCTGCTGACTCCTCAGGCGCACTCCTTGCTCTTGGTTTGTGTCAAATTCTCAAAAAAGAAAAAGCGATCATGCCCAATGTCATTTGCCTAATGGCCCCTGCAACCTCCAGTCATATCTGCTTCCAAGACGACATATACAGTGACTGGAGCAAGAAAGAAAATATTTTAAACATCACTAAACTTCGCCGCTATGCCAATGCTTATTTGGGAAAACATGATCCGATGGACCCATTATGCTCCCCAGTTTATGCCAATCTAAGTCAATTTCCTCCAATATTCAGCATCATCGGAGATAAAGATATATTAATAGAATCAGCACGCCAACTTCACCTCATGGCCTGCACATATGGCATTAAAAACCATCTTCTAATTCAACCCAACGTATTTCATGGCCATTATTTATGGTTCAACGCCATTCCTGAAGCCAAATTTGCAGTTGATCAGCTGTGTAATTTTATCTGCCAAAATGCTTTCTTCTCCAAATAGCTGCTGTTATAATTAAGACCAGGCTTAACTTTACCAATTATGCAAATTTATTTAGAATTTCTTGACAAAATCATGACCCATGGTGAGGACATCTCTGATCGCACCGGTGTTGGTACTCGCCGTCTTTTCAATCATCAAATGACATTTGACATTTCCAACAAAACCCTGCCCTTAGTTACCACCAAGCAGTGTCATTTTCACTCCATCGTCGTGGAATTACTCTGGTTTTTAAGAGGAGATACCAATACACGATTTTTAGCAGAGCATGGTGTTTCCATCTGGAATGAATGGGCTGACCCTAATGGTAACCTGGGCCCTGTTTACGGACATCAATGGCGCAGGTGGCCCACAAAAGATGGTAGCATTGACCAGATTTCAACAGTGATTGATAGCCTAAAAAATAACCCCTACTCTCGCAGACACATTATCAGCGCCTGGAATGTTGCTCAGCTTGATCAAATGGCCCTACCTCCCTGTCATGCATTTTTTCAGTTCTATGTTTCAGCCTCAGGGAAGCTCAGCTGCAAACTAACACAAAGAAGTGCTGATGCCTTTCTGGGTGTGCCCTTTAATATCGCCTCATATGCCCTACTTACACAAATCATTGCGCACCATACTAATCTCTTGGCGCATGAATTAATTTGGTCTGGTGGTGACTGCCATATATATCACAACCATTTTGAACAAGTGAAAACTCAGTTAAGCCGAACCCCCTTTCCACCGCCACAGGTTGAGATTCAGCACCAAAAAGACCTTGAAAAATATTCACCTGAGCATTTTAAGCTGATCAATTATCAACCACACCCCAAAATTAAGGCCCCTATCGCCATTTAATATTTATTTAATATAATTTGTTTATAATTACTTTATGCGAAAAGAACAGCAATTATTTCTCGAATCACTAGCCTCAGTCATCATGGTCACCAAATCTGACTTTACTGATGATCGATCTCTTGCAATCCTTGCTGACATGAGGCATCAATATGTGGATCCCTCCTCCGAAACAAAGGAACAAATTCTACAATGCCTCAATAGAACCGCAACGACAAAAGACCATGATTCACTGACAAATCCACTGCACAACTGGCTCATCGGCCCTTACATCAAACTTGGTCTGCATCACCAAAAAAATGCTTTTGTGCATTGCCGCATCAACTTGGGCGGAAATTTAGACCCTCAAAATCTCCAAAACTCATTGGATATCCTATTTCCTGAGCTGGAAGACAATTTTAAAGTGCCACTTAAAGCTTCTGAAATGCTCAGCATTACCTTTGATACCAATCGCTCTCACTGGATAACAATCTTCATTCATCCGATGAGTAAGCAAGTCATTCTATTTGATCCTTATGGCACTCAATCTAAAGCCCTTAAGGTCGGTGAAATTCTTGATAAGGGGGAAGCGCAACTTCGGAAAGCGATTGGCTCAAAACAGGCAATAAAAACCATGCAGAGTGAATGTGAACAGATTCTTGGCACTAACTATTTTGGCTTTTTAATGAAAGTTTCAAAAGCAGGGTTAATCGACGACTTTAAAAAAGATTATACACTGTCCTGGACTGGCAAAAAGTACCAAGAAGACTATAGAAGCTGTGGACAATGGTCAATCTTATTTTCTGACTTCATGCACAGCAAATTCCAGCCTAGTGATGAAAAAACGATCGATGATCAATTTACATCCTACCTTAAAGAAAAAATAAAGGCATCTACTAAGCTACCCTCCTATGCATTTGACGAACAAGTGCGAAATGTAGCGGAAAATTTGATGCACAATAACTTAAAGGCAATCATAGACGAGAAGAAAATCAAAACAGACGCTTTGCATATTAAAACCAGACCCCACTATAAAAACCATATTTTAATAATGAGCACTGCTATCTTAATTTTAGCCACACTCATCTTGTTTCCAAATCCTATTTACATTTCTTTAATAGCTATGATCACCTTAAGTTCAATATTCTACTTACACTCTCATCAATTAATGCCAAATCTCATGGTTCATCACAGCTTTTACACCTCTAATCCATTGACTCCTTGCTCCTCCGATCAGATATCAAAAGTGAGTGACCCTCCAGTCGACCCACAAACCAATCCGCATTTCGACCATGATGAGGGGAAGACGCCAGCGAAACCGTAATAGGCTGGTAATATAATCCCCATTCAGAGGTAATGTCCCCAGTTAGCAATAAACGAAAACCACTTTGTGATTCAACCATCAAAACGCAACTGGCGGCATTTCCCTTTTGCTTCAAATCCGCTAACGTCAGCCACTCAAACCAAACCCCATCCTGCATCCAGCGGCCACCAGCCAAACATTGCATATGTTTGCCTGAAACTGATAAATTACCATATCGAGTCAGATTCAAATAATGTGACATCAAATACGATAGGCCACCACTGTGATCTTGATCTGAATGACTAATTATCAAACCGCCTCGTAAATAAAACCCCTGCTGATGAATATCCGGCTCCAAATATTGCTTTATTGCATGCACAGATGGCACATCATAAATCCAAGCATGTGCCGAGGTTTGAATAAACACCATCAGGCCATGCCCAACATCATAAAACTTCACCCTAAATTCACCGACAGGTATAGATCCTGGCCAAAAATAATACAACAAATAGCTGAAAAATATGATCACCATTATACCCATTCGATGCATACAAGCATAAATAAGCGAACCTAGCAAAAAAATTAGCTTCACAAACAGTGAGTTTGCAATCAGCCACATCATACCAGAAAAAGGAGAAAGCAATTGATCCATCCGATAAAGCACTTGACTAATCACTTGAAGTGGCAAGGCAGTATCTAATGCATAAGCCACATATCCCACCAATAATGTCACAACCAATAAAATCTCATAAACTGGCAAAGCCAGTGTATTCACTAAAATTGCAACCAAGGGGTAATATCCAAAAAACCATAAACTCACTGCCATCACTGATACCGATAGTGCCTGATAAAATAGCCGTCTTGGCACAAATGAAATAGCAGCTGAGAGAAAAAAAGATAAATAAAAACTGCTCATTTCCAAGGCCATCGGATTTAAAATAAGAACCATCAAAAAAGCCAACTGCCAACGAAATCCAGCAGAAAGCCTAAGGCCATAAAAACGACCCCAAATTCCCATAATACCCATGAACAAAGCCCTCTGTACAGGTAGCCCATAACTAACCATATGTCCATAAACTAAAAGCACGCCTGTTATAAGCAGCAATAAATACCTTGCCTTGGCAAAGGGAGATAAAACTCGACAAATAACATCAATATGCAGACCTGAAACACTCAACACATGGACTAATCCTAGCTGGGTAAGCAAAGACTTCTCAAAATCATCATGATTTGCTCTTGCAAATAAAAAATATCCCAGCATGGGATGAATGCCATGCGCCTCAAGCCAGCTAGAGGCCACATCTGAAAAATCGATTTGCCGACTAAAACTCATCAATTCACATGAGGAATAATGACCCGGTGACAGCCGAGGAACACTGATTTGAAAATGATGAGATAAGGCTCGCCAAAACTGTGCATCAAATGACCAACAACCCTGTCGCACACTCTGGAGAAAATGCGCATGAATAAATGCCACAAGCATCACTAGCAACATAACCCAGTAAGATGCAGACCTCTGATTGAAAATTAAAATATAATAAAAACCCAAAAACAAACAAGCTGCAAAATAAGCATGCGCCAAACTCAACTTTAGCGAAGCTAATAAAAAAAAGAACTCAAGAACTGGCATTTAGCCATCATAATTATTTTCTAATTCTTTAAAATACCGTTTAATGTGGTTAATGAAAATAATCTTTGCCACGCATAATACGACTGGAGAATTTCTCTATATAGTATGGCTGATCTTCAATTAAGCTTTTAATTTCATGACGATGCTGCATATACATCTTAATTAACTTAGAGCGCTCTTGACATATCTCTTCGATTTTTGAATACAGTGCCTCTTTATGTTGATAGTCATGCACAATCTTCTCACCCATCACAACAGTCATGGCCAAAGCAAAAATACCCACCAAAAATACAGGTGCAAAAGTTGTACCCAACATTAAGCTCAAACCCAGCAAAATTGGCATACCAGGAAACCATAGCAATCCTGCTATGAGAAAATGCCGCGATATGCGCTCTTTCAACTTGATCTGTTTTTCTTGCAGTGAACTTTGTTTGACAATCACATTATTAATTTCTTCGCGAATATGATCCGAATAACGCATTTTTTCACGCAGATTGTCTTGTCGCCTTTGTTTAAACTCACGTAACTGCTCGCGAAGTAACATAAATTGCAACATATCCTCCATGTGTAATAATGCTGAAACACGCTCATCTTCTGACCTGTTTTTCTTCATCACTTTGGACATGTCATTTAACACATCTTTTGTCAAGGACTCATCCCTCAATGCTGCGGCTTGTAAATCAGAATCCACTCTTGTGGGGCGAATCATCATTTTATGCTCAGATAACATTTTTTTCATAGTTATTATTCATTATTATTATATTTAAATTATAGTATAACCAATTGAATATTTTTTGATTTATATTAAGTTCCTCAAAATCATATTACGAACACGCGCCATATAACGACTCATAAAAGCCACATTATGAATCGAGGACAAATATAGATACACCGGCTCATGCGCCTTTAGCAAATGATGTAAATAACTTAAAGTATAATGCTGACAAGTATAACAAGGGCAGTCTTTCTCAATTGATTCAAATACCACAGCGTACTTCGTCGACTTGATGCGAACAGGCTCCTGATCCAATCGGTACAAAACCCCATGCCGGGCCGCTCGAGTCGGATAGGCACTGTCAAATGTATCCATACCAAAAGTAACACCCATATCAACCGATCTTAAATCGCCAAGCCCCAGCAAATGTCTTGGCTGCTCATCAGGTAAATGCCTTACAGTTGATGCCAAAACACCCTCCAACTCTTCATGGTTTTTGCCCAAGGAGCCCCCAATAGCATGCCCATCAAATGGTAAATTGGTCAAAAATTCACACGATTTCTTTCTAAGATCTGGATAAATGCCTCCATGAATCACACTATAAATACTTTGCTGCCCAGGGTCATTGAGGTGAGCCTGCAATGATCGCAACTCCCATCGATGCGTTCGATCCAAAGATTGTTTAAGTTGATCCAGATCAGTGTGATAAGCCGGTAGCTCATCCAAAGGAATGATAATATCTGAACCAAATACCTTTTGCGCACCTATGGTGCTTTCAGGGGTTAACTCAAAGCGAGAACCATCACGATAAGAGCGAAAAACAACTCCGTTTTCTGTGATTTTTAACACAGAGGAGGATGTTTTTTTGGTGCCTTTACTTTTTAGCTCATCTGCCACAGACCCATAGGCCAAAGAAAACACCTGAAAACCACCTGAGTCTGTAATGATGGGCTGATTACGCCCAATAAATGCATGCAATCCACCGGCCTTTTCAATCACCTGGATGCCAGGCTGCAGCAGCAAATGATAAGTATTACAAAACATTA
>VGUW01000021.1 GCA_016874185.1 Gammaproteobacteria bacterium | reverse complement strand
GGTTATTTCTGTAAATCACATAAGACTTGGCAACATCAAATTCTTGTTTTTCCATTAAGCTATTTTCAACAATATTTTGGATGGTCTCTATGTGGATGAAGGCACCCTTTGGGTATTTTTTCTTAATGTTATTGAGTACGGTGTAAGTTACATACCGTGTTTTTTCAAGCTTTATCTCGTGCATATCAGGATCAAGGTATACAGAGTCAATTGCAGCTTGAATGGCCTGGGATATTTCAAGCTCATTAAAGTCAACAATAAAACCATTGCGGGTAATGATCTTGTAGCGTTTGGAGTCAAATCCAGCAAATGAATCCCCTGCCAAGCTGATCTCATCTTTAGATTGGTTAAACTCAAGGCCAAGAGCATAAGCCATATTAAAAATACGCTTTTGATCAAGTTTGAAAAAGGCCGACTGATTGATTGGGTTAATTAATTTTGAATTGATGACCTGTCCGTTTTGGATCAGTGCCCGCATGTCAAAACAGTGTTGACATGAGGTGACGATTCGATATTCACTGGGAATTTGGCTGTTATCATCCGGGTAAGTTTCAAGAGGATGAATATTTGAGAAGTACAATAGAAATTCATAAATAAATGATGTTGAGCGCTCATCGTTTGATGATTCAAATTTATACAGTAACTGCGTTAGTTCTTGAAGCACCAAATTAAAAGCATCCAGGTTAAATTCAGAAGAGAACTTGAGGGCCTCACAGATTAAGTGGGTGGATCGCTCTTGACTAAATTGCTCCATTGCCTGATTGAGTTTATTTTTTAAGTAAGCAGGCAGTCTCTTTAATAAAGCGGGCTCAACAATCTTTATCGTGGTTGTAAATTCTGTCATAATGGTCTCCTTTGCTACAACCACATCATGTAGGGCTGCTTTATACATCACCACAAGATAATGTATAGAACCCCATTTGGCAAGAGCGCGAATGGTTAAAAATAGCTCTATTATAGTTATATTTGAAAAGTGGTATTATTCTCAGTCACTTAAGTTTTTTTATTAAAGGGAGAAGATGCAAACGTAAAAACTGCTTGATTATTTTCAGATACTTGCTATAGTTCAGATATCTCAAAGAAATTTTAGGGTTTTTATTATCATGATGACAGTAGAAGTGAGTAAGTGTAACGGTGACGTTAAGCTTGCCATCAAGAGACTTAAGAGAACATGCGACAAGAATGGACTACCAAGACGTTGGCGTGAAATGGAATATCACACCAAGCCAACAACTCAAAGACGCAAGGATAAAGCAGCTGCCGTTAAAAGACATTTAAAAAAGCGTGCCATGTTTGAGCGGCGTTTAGAAGAGAATAGTTTTCGAAGCAAGCGGGGTGCAAAAGTGCCTTTTGAGAGTGTCATTGACATCAATATGCTTCGTTCAATAAATGACCAGGATATCTAAATCACAAATTGATTTAGTCACTAATGCTCAAGATATTGGTTTTTGGGCAAAAAAATACATGAAATTAGAGTTTAAGGGGCCCAATGCATTTGGATTGTGCCCTTTCCACTCTGAAAAAACCCCCTCTTTCTCGATCAATACGTTAAAAAATTTTTATTACTGCTTTGGCTGTCACAAATCTGGCAATTCTGTTAATCTGGTGATGCATTTTGAGTCCTTGATCTTTCATGAGGCCATTTTTTTTATGGCTCAGGCTCTTGGAATTGTGATCGAAGCGACAGATGATGACCCGCTGAGTGGCCAGTACGAAAAGATGGCAAAAATAGCGCAGCTGTTTTATTCGCACATGTCTAAAAATGAAGTTGCGATAGAGTATTTAAAATCACGGCAAATCACAGGAAGAAGTGCCAAACAATTTTTGTTGGGCTTAAGTATTGATCAGGCCTCTTTACTGATAAAACAGTCAATGATTTCAAGGCAAGAATTGGTTGATTTGGGCTTTCTTCTCCCGGCTTCAAGAGACCCTAATAAGACCTATTGTCGCTTTCGCCATAGATTGATGTTCCCTGTTCAGAACATGCAAGGACAAATTATTGGATTTGGTGGGCGAGACCTATCTAATTCTGAAGATGCCAAATATTTGAATTCAGCCGAATCAAAATTATTTAACAAAAGAAATGTTCTATATGGCCTTTACCAGGCTCGGCAATCAAAAGGGCGTACTGCTTTTGTTGTAGAGGGATACATTGATGTGATTCGCCTATGGCAAAATGGATTATGCGGGGCGGTGGCTCCGATGGGAACAGCAATCACTGGAAATCAAATCAGTATTTTAAATCGTTACTTTGATCAGGTTTATTTTTGCTTTGATGGTGATCAGGCTGGTATCAATGCCAGTGAAAAAGCTTTGATAAAAACACTTGAAGTCATGCGCGATGGGCTGAGAGTTTATTTTGTGACCCTCCCTTTGGGGCATGACCCTGATTCATTTATATTAACAAATGGAGTCAATGCCTTTAACACATTGATTGAAAGAGCGCCAGATTTATTTGAATATTTGGATCAACGTTACTTATCTGCGTGTCAGGGTCCATCTGATCTGATAGCAGTGGCTTTGAAAATTAAACCATGGGTGAATGAAATGCCAAACTCCATGACAAAAAGGGCGTTGATTCAGTTTGTGGCGCAAAAAACAGGGCTTGGCTCGGATTGGCTGGAACAAACCGTTGAACCGGAATCCCCTCAGCCTCCTGCTGGGGTCAACCCTGTTATTGAGAAAACAATTTTACCTAATTTGTGGTATAATTTACTTGCCTCTGCCAGGAGTGGTGGCGTTAATGAAAGGCGGAAAAAAGAACTTGAGGCGCACTGCCCTATTGAGCATTTGCCCATGCTCATGCTTTTACATCAACCGTTAACTGGGCAGGAACTTGATGCATTTTTGCAGGAGCATAAATTGAGCATGCTGGGTTTTTCTATCGAAGTATTTAGTCAAGCGCTGATTAATCACCATTCTTCAAATAATGCCATGGATACAGATAATATGATTATTCAGTTGACTATCAATTATTTAGAGACTAAAATTAATAGACTTATCTCCAGGATAAATCATGACAGCGACAACCAGCAGCGGTTAAATCTTAAAGCACTCATTCATGAAAAAAATTCTTTAAAGCAGCAACTTAAACTTAATTTACAGCAAGGAATATAATGTCTGATACAAATGGTTCAAATTTTCAAGAACTTTCTGATTTGGTTAAATATGGTCAAGAAAATGGGGTATTAACAGCCCGTGAGTTAAAACAATACTTGATTGATAAAGGTGAGTATAGCGAAGAATCTTTTGAGAGGCTTGTTGATTACTTGGACAGTAAGAACATTCAACTTGCTGAGGATGATGAGAAAAATGAGCATGATCCGATGGATTCTGGTGACCTATCTGTGGATGAGTCCAGCTCTGTTGATTCTGTGCGTTCCTACATGAAAGATATGGGTAAGCGCTCACTGCTTGATCGCTCAGGTGAGATTGAAATTGCCATGCAAATAGAGCAAGGCAATAAAGACGTTGTTGAGGCATTGAGTAAAATGCCTGGTGTTTCCCAATATGTGGTGGATCAAATTGATCAAGCCATTGAGCATGAGCAAGATGTGAATGATGTTGTTCTGGGGTTTTTAGATCTGATTCTAGAGGCTGACTGTCTTCTGGCTGATCAGCCAGCAGAGCCAGTGTTGCTTGATGAAAGTGATGAGGAAGTGCCTCCTATTGAAGAAGAAGATGACTCTGATTCGGGTATATTTTTTGACTCAGGGCCAGATCCTGAAATTTTAAAAGAGCGTGTTGAGCAACTTCGTTTGTTGAATCAAAAATTTAGGCTGATTGAGCAAGATGATGACGCTATGTTTAGCCCTGCCTATAAACAAACGATGGGTGATATTAGTTCAATTCTAAGAAACTTTAAGCTTTCTAGTAAAGTGATTAAATTGTTTTCAAATCAGATTAAAGAAATTAATAAACGAATTCAGCAGCATGAAACCACCCTCTTTAATCTGATAGTTAAGCGTGGTAAAGCTTCGCGCAAAGAGGCGCTAAAGATTGTAACTGGGTTTAATTATCGTCAAAATGTGCTTTTGGTATTAAGCCAGTCCTATCCAACTATTTATCAAGGGTTAAGCGAAGTTGAGTCTGACTTTTTAAGAAGCATTCGTTCGTTGAAGAATATCGAAAAAGAAGTGGGTGTTGAACTTGCGCTTGCAAAGAGCATTGCCAAGTCCCTGGCTTTGGGTGAAAACAAAAGCCATCGTGCTAAAAGCAAGATGATTGAAGCCAACCTGAGGCTTGTCATATCTTTGGCAAAAAAATACACCAACCGTGGACTACAGTTCTTAGATTTGATTCAAGAAGGTAATATTGGTTTGATGAAAGCGGTTGATAAGTTTGAATATCGCAGAGGATTTAAATTTTCAACTTATGCAACGTGGTGGATTCGTCAAGCCATTACTCGATCCATTGCGGATCAAGCCAGAACCATTCGTATTCCTGTTCATATGATTGAAACGATCAATAAGTTAAATCGTATTTCAAGAACAATCATGCAGCAAACAGGTCGTGAACCAACACCCGAGCAGCTCAGTGAGCACATGGATATGCCGGTTGATAAAATCAGAAAAGTGATGAAGATATCTGAGCCTGTGTCTACAGAGACCCCAATTGGTGATGATGATGAGGGTGGCTCAAGTCTTGGCGACTTTATCAGCGACATGAACACTCCTGCACCTATTGATATAGCCATGAGTGAGGGATTAAGTCAGGCCGTTGAAAACATGCTCGCATCATTATCTCCTCGTGAGGCTAAGGTTTTAAGGATGCGATTTGGGATCAAAATGAATACGGATCATACGCTGGAGGAAGTCGGTAAGCAGTTTGATGTAACCCGTGAGAGAATTCGTCAAATCGAGGCCAAAGCACTGCGTAAATTAAGGCATCCCAGTCGCTCAGAATCATTGATCAGTTTTCTTGATGACAACGAAGAAGTGTCTAGTGAATTTTAGGTACCAGTATCACGCATGTTTCAAAATGACTGGTATGGCTAAACATGTCAAAAATATGAGCATTGGCAATATGGTATCGTTTTGACAATATTTGTAGATCTCTGGTTAAAGTCTTAGCGTTGCAAGAAACATAAATGATCTGACAGACGCAGTGCTGGATCAACAAGTGGCACAAATCTTCTGCACCACTTCTTGGTGGATCTAATATAACAACATCCGTTGGTTTTAGTTTCAAATCGTTTTGCTGAGCTTTAAATAAATCGATTTGAATGAATTCACAGTTTTTGACTTTATTAATTTGTGCATTTTTCTCTGCTTTTCTCACCATGGTTTCACTCAGCTCATACCCAAAAATTTGCCAGGCAATATTAGAAATTGATAAGCTAATATTGCCAATCCCACAGAAAAAATCATGGGTTATTTGATCTGGCACTAGGTGTTGTTGAATATGTTGAATAAGAGCTGTATTTGCACTTTCGTTGACTTGTATAAAGTCGTGAATATCAATCCGATACTCATGGGTGCCAACTTGGGCAATCTGTGGCTCAAATGCTGTATTAAAATCTCCAGGGCGATGAATTTTTAAATCATTGCCTTGAGTATATACCTGTAGTCCAGAATTTTTCTCAAACTGTATGAGGGTTTCAATGTCAACCGCCTGTAATGGCATTAAGTGACGAATGATAATCGCATGCTGATTTGCAATCGATGAGATTTCTGCCTGACTAATGGAGTCTTTGATGGTTAACTTTGCAAGTGTTTGCTTTAAAAAAGGCAATGATGCATCAATTTTTTCAGGCAATATCATACAGCCATCCATTTTAGCAACATACCAGCCCTTATGCTCTCTAAATCCAATCAGCAACTCATCTTTTTTAGCATCATATTTCACACTTAGTCTTGCACGCCTGCGGTAGTGCCATGGGTTTGATTGGGTATATCCCACCTGAAATTGGATTTGTTTTTCAAGCCATTTTGCCTTGATTTCAAGCTGACTTTTTGAAGAAATATGCTGTAAGGTGCAGCCAGAGCAATTTAAAAAATGTGGGCAAGGTGGATGGATGCGAAGCGGTGAGGACTGCTTGATGTTCCCTGCAATAGCCAGAAGCTTTTTCCTACCCCGCTTGATGATCGTGGCCTCGACAATTTCACCATCCAAAGCTCCAATCACATGAACCTCTTTCTGATCAAGACAAGACCGGCCATAAAATTGATCACTGATTCCATTGATAGTTAATTCGACTGTTTTCATGCATATCCGTTGTTCTAAAGCTCTTGATTTTAAAATCAAGATGATGGCAATGCAATAAAAATTGTCTAAAATGGGTAGATGGGTGCTATTATTTTCGTTGCTTTTTTTAGTCTTGCTATTTTTCTACATGAAGTAGGTCATTGGCTGCTGGCTCGAAAACTGGGTCAGAATGTTAAATCGATTCATTTTGGTTTTGGGCCCTATTTGGGAAAATTTGCAATCGCTTCTTGTGTCGTTAAATGCCATGCAATTCCCTTGGGTGGGTATGTGAATGTTCAAACCTTTGAGCAGCGCTGGAAGGACGCTATAACAATAGCAGCTGGTCCTTTATTAAATTTTGTCTTGGCATTTTTTTTCTTATTTGCTGGGGCTTTATTGCCTAGCCATGATGATTATATTGGCCTGATGTATGGCAATCAGACCACTCAAGATGTGCGGATCATGGATAATAAGCCCATATATACATGGTCACAGCTTATGCATTATTTAATGACTGCTTCAATACAGGGGGTGCATGCAACTGTATGGATTAATCAAACTAAGCAGGAGGTAATTTTTTCATTGGAGCAGATAGTGTCCGGTTCTTATCTCAAGCAGCTTCATATGATGCCAATCATGCCCATACAGGCAATGACCATAACAGATGTCATCAATCCCTGTCTGGTGGGGAAAGTCAAGCCGGGTGATGAATTGATTGCGATCAATCATTATCCCGTTAATAATGCCCTATCCATTCCATATATTGTCAATCAGCTAAAATCAAGCCCAATGATGTTAGATATAAAAGATGCAGGCCAGATTAGACAAGTCAAATTTAGTCCAGGAAAAGCGGACAGTGGTCCTGTAATAGGTTTGCGATTTATGCTGAATCCGCAAACGATAAAGGCATTGGCGTTATCGGATGCCATTTGGCATGCGTATATGACCATCGTACTTCAATTTAAGCTACAAATGGTTGCAATTTGGGGGCTGCTCACCTGGCAGGTAAGTTTGGATGATTTTTCTGGGCCATTGGGCATTTGGATGGCATTTATGAATCAATTGGAGCATGCTGTTTGGGGCGATTTTTTCAGGTTGTTTGCTAGAATTAATCTGCTGGTTGGTGTTTTTAATTTATTACCGATACCGCCATTGGATGGTGGTAACCTTCTGGTTCGAATGTTATTTTCTAGTAAAAGTATTGTCAAATGGCGATTGCTTTTGACTCGCATTGGTTTAATAATTCTCATAGAGCTTGGTATTTATGCTACACTGAATGATGTGGGATTTTTGGGGCAAAAGCGGGATGTATCCACTTATTTTAGCGATATCTGCAATTAGCACTCTTTTAGTTTGTGAAGAATTTCAACTTCAAACGGTACATTGGGCAGTTATTACCTCGGTGGTGACTGTGCAATCACTGAGTGAATTTACGGGCAAGAATCAAATGTTAATTGATGCCTTTGAGCGTGCAGCAGGCTCTTTCCTGGGTATTTATTTCGGCTATGTGACAGTGGTGTATATGCAAATATTGATTTCAGATACATTCCGCTGGGCTTACTACATAATGATATTTGTGGCTGTTATTTTGACAGGGGCTCTTGAGTATATCTTGCCAGGATTTCGTTTGTCAGTGATTTCATGTTTGTTAATGATTACACTATTGAGTCAGGTCGATTCAACCTACGCGCTTGTCCCTGAGTATGCCCTTTCAGTGATGATTGGGGTTGTGATAGGGATTATCTGCTCATTTATTTTTCATGCTTATAAAAATACCCAGAATAAAGCTTGAGATATTTTCAATTTTTGATATATTGACATTGCGCCGGGGTGGCGAAACTGGTAGACGCGCCAGACTCAAAATCTGGTGGTGGTGACACCGTGTCGGTTCGATTCCGACCCTCGGTAGCTTTGGGGAAATATTATGAAAATTGGATTTTATTCCCGCCTGCTAGTGCATGGCTTTGTTGCATTTTTAGCATTATTATTTGCATTTCCAAATTTATATCCTGAATCTCCAGTTATAGAGGTCAATCAAGCGGTTAAAGATTTTTGTTTGCAATGTCAACTTAAGCAGGGAAACATATCATTTATTCGAATTGAGCCTTTGGATGATTCACAGTTGATTTTCTTTTCCTCAACCGATGACCAACTGCTGGCTCGAGATTATTTGACCTCGCATGTATCACCTGAAGTTGCAACATTCTCATTAAATTTAAAAAGTGAGGTGCCATCATGGTTTGCTGCTATTGGTGCAAGGCCAATGAAGTTGGGGCTTGACCTAAGAGGTGGTGTGCACTTCTTAATTGAGGTGGATGCTAAAAGTGCTCAATCCAAAACAGCTGAGGGTGATTTAGATGCTGTGAAAAATCATATGATTGATCATGGCCTCAGGTATCAGTCTTTTGCTATCAGTGCCGATCAAGCAGCTGCGAACATTGATTTTAAAGACAATGCGCAGTTGATGCTTGCTTTGCCTGCATTGAAACAAAGTTTTTCTTCTTTTTCATTCATGACCGCCTCTGATACTCAAATCCATGTGAGTGCCAAGCTAGAAACGGATGCTCATGTTCAAAAACTGATTGTTGAGCAAACCATGGAAAGTTTAAATAAAAGAGTGAATGAGCTTGGGGTTGCCGAAGCTGTGATTCAAAAACAAGGTGATAGCCATATCAGTGTTGATTTACCTGGTGTACAAGATATTGCCCGGGCAAAGTCATTGATCGGTAAGACAGCAACGCTGAAATTCCAGATTGTAAAAACAACCCCAACCAAAGATTCAGAATTAAGAGAGGATCTGTCAGGAAACCAGTATCACCTGGAGCCAAACGTTGTTTTAACTGGCCAGTCGATTATCTATGCTAATGCAATCATGTCAGAACATGGCCCACAAGTTCAAATTCAGCTAGACACTCAATCCGGACGCGAGTTTAATCGGTTCACACGTTCTCATATCAAGGATCGTCTGGCAGTAACCTATGTCGAACAGGTCCCAAATCCTAAATTTAATCCCAATGATGCCTCATCTCCTAAATTCATTGACCACATGCGTGTGATTAGCGCGCCTGTTATCCAGTCTGCTTTGGGCTATTCCTTTGTGATTACTGGGATGAGTGATATGAAGGAGGCTGAGGATTTATCCATGTTGCTTCGAGCCGGAGCTCTTGCTGCACCGATACGTATTGTAGAGGAAACCACCATTGGTCCAAGTTTGGGTGAGGCTAATATTGAGAAAGGTACTCAATCTCTGCTTTTTGGCTCATTGATTGTGCTGTTATTTATGACAATTTACTATCGCTTCTTTGGTTTTGTCGCTAATATTGCGCTTATGGTTAATGTGATGATGATATTAAGCGCTCTTTCTCTGCTTGATGCAACTTTAACCCTGCCTGGTATTGCAGGAATTGTCTTAACTGTGGGCATGGCAGTGGATGCCAATGTACTGATTTATGAGCGCATTCGGGAAGAATTAAGGCAAAATCGTTCATCATATCAATCGATTGAAATTGGTTATGATAAAGCATTATCAACCATTGTTGATGCAAATTTAACAACATTAATTGTTGCGTTTGTCCTGTTTGGCCTTGGTAGTGGTACGGTTAAGGGCTTTGCAGTGACGCTATCAATCGGTATATTGGTATCCATGTATAGCTCAATATGCATCACACGGTTGCTGGTAGACTGGCGCTATGGTAATCGCCCTGATCTAAAACTATCAATAGGAATATAATTGTGGAATTTTTTAAAGCAACTGAAATTGATTTCATGGGGCACAAAAAAATTGCTGCTCTTTTCTCAGCATTGTTAATGTTAATCAGTGTTTTATCAATGGTGATTTACCCCATCCCAATGGGGATCGATTTTACAGGTGGCGCTCAATTTGAGCTTGAGTTCCCTTATTCTGTTTCGGCACAATCCCTGCACGCTGACTTGAATCAAATCCCGTTACTAAAAGATTCGATTGTTCAAAATATTGGCTCTTCTAAACAACTTTTGGTTCGGGCTTATGTGCATGACAATGAAGCGGTGAAAAAGATAACCAATGCTTTAACCTCATCAATTAAAGATGTTACAATTACCAAAGCTGTCTTTATAGGTCCACAAGTTGGTGATGGCATGTACCAAAGTGGCATTATGGCGTTGATTGTTGCCAGTTTATTAACCTTGGTGTACATTGCGTTTCGATTCGAATGCGTTTTGCAGTCAGTGCCATTTTGGCCTTAATTCATGATCCCATTGTTATTCTTGGGGTATTTAGTTATTGGCAAATTGAATTTGATCTTATCGGTTTGGCGGCGTTGCTAACTGTATTTGGTTATTCACTCAATGACACCATTGTTGTTTTTGACCGGGTAAGGGAGAATTTTCGCAAGTATCAAGAAATTGATGTCAATACCTGCATGAACCTTTCAATCAATCAAACCTTATCAAGAACAATTATGACCTCGGGATTAACCTTGTCCGTGGTGATTGCACTATTTTTGTTTGGGGGTGAGTCACTGTTTGCTTTTTCATTGGCTATGATTATTGGGATTGTTGTGGGCACCTACTCTTCCATTTACGTAGCTGGTGCATTTTCGATGATGATTGGTTTAGAAAGAAATCACCTTATTTCTCTCCGCAAAAAAGCAACAGGACCGGTGTTATAAAATGCAAACTCCTATGACAAGAAAACTTTGGCCGTTATTAAAGAAACTCAATAGCTATGCTTTGCAAGTTTATGATCGAATTGATTTGCAGGATCACAAACAGGGAGCGATGTTCAATTTTGTTTCCAGAACAAAACTAACCATGTTTGAAGAAATTGGCGCTTTTATCCGTGAACTTGAAGAAGATGCTGAGGTGATAGAACTTGATTTAAAATCCGGCTTATATGAATTGCCCTTTGATCGCACATGGATTGTCAGTTCACTTGAGGGCATCACCAATCTCATGTACCAAATACCTCAAATGTGCCTAAGCATTGCCCTATGCGAGTATGGGGAGGTTCAGAAGGCGTTTATATATGACATTATGGCAGATCGACTTTATTCTGCTGAATCAAATCAGGGGGCATTTTCAAACCAATCGCGGATTCGCTGTGGTCAGAAAATTCAGGGGGTTTTTATAGGGAATGAAACATGGCCCATTGTGGATTTACCTGGGTTTTCAAAACTATCCCACCGATATCGGATGACAGGCTGCCCTTCACTCAATGTTGCCTGGGTTGCTGAGTCACGTTTGACTGCTGCACTTGCCAAAATGGATTACGCGCAGATTCTTGCTGCTCATCTGATCATCAAAGAGTCCGGGGGCTATCTGAAAACTGTTGATTTAAAAGGGAATGTGGCCAGCACGATTCATGAAAAACAGATTAATCTGACTGACGATGATTTGCTTTTAGCTGCCTCACCTAAGATTATGGGCATGCTTGTTGGAAAAAAATAATGCTCCACATTGTACTTGATCGTACCTCACACCCTGGCAATATTGGATCTGTAGCCCGAGCAATGAAAACCACAGGATTTGATCGGCTTATTTTATGTCAACCCAAAGAATTTCCCTCTGAACAGGCCAATAAAATGGCAACGCATGGTCTTGGCATTATTCAAAATGCGCAAGTTGTTCAGAATCTGGATATGTGCCTGAATCAGATGGATCTTGTTTTTGCCTGTAGTAAGCGCCCTCGGGATTTACAGATTGATCACTATCACCCCAGGGCCGCAGCTGGCTTTATCAAAGGCGCTTTGAATAAAGACCATCAAGTTGCTCTTTTATTTGGCAATGAAACCTCTGGGCTTTCTAATGAAACCATTGAAAGAGCACATGCTGTGATTGAAATTCCGATGTATGATTTCAATGATTCACTGAACTTATCACACGCTGTGCAAGTGATTTTATATGAGGTTTTTATTACTCCGGATAACCATGTCAGCATTCCTCAAAATCAAATGCCTGAGGCAGATGAGAAAATTTGCTTTGAGTCACATTTCCAACAAATTTTACAGCGAAAGGGGCTTATTAAACACAACTCCACCTGGCCAAAAATACGCTGTATGCTAAGGAGACTAAGACCTGACCGAAGAGAGCTGCAGTTGTTATTTGGACTTTTGACGTCGGAAAACCCAGTGGAGAAAAAGTGACTGAGCCATTATATTTTGATTTTGCCGCAACGACTCCGTTATGTTCTGCTGCAAGAGACGCCATGATTAACGCCCTTGATCATGACTATGCAAATTACAACTCAATCAATCATGCCCTGGGCAGAGACGTTCATTTGCATATTGAAGATGCAAGAAACCACATATTAGAATCACTGCGCTTGGCCCATAGCCATTATTTGGTGTTCACAAGCGGAGCAACTGAATCCATTAATCTTGCAAATCAAGGTGGATTTAGGGCCTATCAGCGCTCACTCAAAGGCATTGCAGCACTGGCAACAGATCATAAAGTCAGCCTTGAGGTCTTAAATGCACTTTCATCATCAATTGCAACCACCCTACTCCCAGTTGATTCTGGGGGCCTGATTGATGATACCTATTTTAAAAATTTCCTTAAAGGCGGACCTTCATTGGTCAACATTTGTGCTGTTAATAATGAAACAGGTGTGATACAGCCCATACATGAATTAACCCAGCTGGTTCATCAAAGTGGTGGCATAGTTCATTTGGATGCATCACAGATGATTGGGAAAATGCCGCTTATTGATTTAAGTGAAATTGATTTTATGAGCATCAGTGCTCACAAGTTTTATGGGCCCAAAGGCATCGGTGCACTGTTGATTAAAAAAAATCGCCGAATTGAGCCAATATTTTATGGATCAAGGCAAGAGTATGGTATTCGCCCCGGCACCCCTGCAAATCATCAAATTCTTGGAATGCAGGCTGCATTGAGTGATACACTAAAGACTTATATGGCCCAGAAAGATCAGCTTGAACTAGAATATCATGTTATCAAAAATTACTTTGAGTCCAAGGGCGCTGTGATTAATGGAAAAAACACCTGTCATTTAACAATCAACATTAAGCTGCCGCATCGCTTTAGCCGCAAATTAATAGAAGAGGGTTTTGCGTCTTATGTTGCATTTTCTTTTGGCTCAGCGTGTCAAACAACCAATTTGGCCCCATCACATGTTCTGTCTGCCATGGGACTGGGCCCGGATGAAATCTCAAGGAGCATTCGAATTTCACTTGGACTGAATATGCCTAAGGATTCAGTTGCTTCTTTGTTGTCATGTTTTGAATCAATTTCATAGTTTCTTCTTCAATATAACTAAAGTCTGTAAAGCCAATTTTTCCCTGTTCAATTAGGTCAAGTATTCCATGAGCCAGGTGCAACCACGAGGCTGCCATGTAGATAATGAAAAACCGAGCAAGCGCTCGAAGTGATCGAAATTGACTATTTGCAGCATGTTCCCAAACCTCATAACACCAAAGCCCCCAGAAAATCATAACTGAATAAATGCCGATGGGCAGCGATACCGCAGGCCCAAGTAAACTATCAAAAGTTAAATAGATGATATCGATGAATATGAAATATAATATTGGGAAAATGAAAAAGGCAGAGGCCAGTGAAACATTTGGATTAAGGAATAAGTAATATATCATAGTAAAAATCAAGATGATCCTATTGATACTAGCACATGACTGACATGATTGTTAATAATTATATCCATGATTTAGTTGATTTTCTTTGGAAAATTAATATGATAAAGCAAAATGAGGATTTTTATTATGCAAACACTTTCAATTTTAAAGCCTGATTCAGTGGCCAAATCCAATATTGGTGCAATTATTTCAAGGTTTGAAAGTAACGGGCTTAGTATTGCTGCAATGAAAATGTTGCATATGGATGAAGCTCAAGCTGGTGAATTTTATGCCATTCATCGAGAACGTTCTTTTTTTAATGATTTGATTCATTTCATGACCAGTGGACCGGTTGTGGTGATGGTTTTAGAGGGCGACAATGCTGTTGAAAAAAATCGTGCTCTGATGGGCGCTACTGACCCTAAAAAGGCTGAAGTTGGCACCATACGTGCAGATTTTGCTGATAATATTGATGCCAATGCAGTACATGGAAGTGACTCAGAAGAAAATGCAAAGATTGAAATTAACTTCTTTTTTTCAAAAAATGAAATTGTGAATGCAGCATAAAATTAATTTACTCGATTTCTCTGAGCAGGGCCTAAGAGAGTGGCTGGCTCAGATTGATCAACCCGCTTTTCGTGCACCTCAATTGATTCATTGGCTGCATCAGCAATTTGAAGATAATTTTGACAAGATGCTCAATTTACCCAAGGCATTTAGAGGATGGCTGACTGAAAATACATGCATCCATCAATTGCCAATACAGCATGAGCATATTAGTCAGGATGGAACCATTAAGTGGCTACTGACTGTTGATGAAACCAACGCGGTTGAGATGGTGTATATTCCTGAACTGACACGCGGAACACTATGTGTTTCGTCACAGGTTGGTTGTGCGCTTGACTGTAGCTTTTGTTCGACCGGGAAGCAGGGATTTAACCGCAATTTATCCTGCGGTGAAATTATTGGACAACTGCGACTGGCCAACATACGGTTAAAGCAGCTTTATCCCAATCGCATTAAGCCAATTACCAATGTGGTCATGATGGGTATGGGCGAGCCCCTGACCAATGAAAAGCCTGTTACAACGGCTTTAAAATTGATGATTGATGATAATGCTTATGGGCTTGCTTATCGTCGAGTCACCGTCTCAACGTCAGGTGTTGTCCCTGCCATGCTAAGACTCAAAGAGAATATGCCTCAAATTGCACTTGCTGTATCATTGCATGCGCCAAACAATGCCCTTCGCAATGAGCTTGTTCCGATTAATCTTAAATATCCACTGGAAAAACTAATGGCTGTTTGTGCTGAGTATTATGCCGGACAGACAAAGCGTCAAATCACTTATGAGTATGTCATGCTCAAAGGGGTAAATGACACAATCGAGCATGCAAAAGAACTTGCAAAGTTATTGAAAAAAGCGCCGGGTAAAATTAACCTTATTCCTTTTAATCCGTTCAAAAACAGTCAATATCAAACCAGTGATCGCCATCAGATTCTGGCATTTCAGCAATATTTGCGTGATGAGTATGTTACAACCATTCGCACAACCAGGGGTGATGACATCTCAGCTGCTTGTGGACAGCTGGTTGGAGATGTCAATGACCGTACTCGTCGGATTAAGATTTTTCAGGATTACAAATAAGAATAGGTTTCAGCAAACTGTGGCAAGGATTTATTGTCAAAAGGCTCTATCACCAACTGGATGAATTTTTGGTTAGGAACCTCTTGAATGCTTGCCACCCTTCCCACCTCAAAGCCTGATGGTGTCATCAAAGACTTGGCCAGAACCACAGTCTGCCCAACATGAACACGGTCGTCAGTAGGAATTTTATCAGACAGCGCTGAATGATTACCCTGTCCGAAAAGCAGTGTTGTGTGATCACCGATCTTTACCAATAGTGCTGAGCTCTGGTCAAAAGCTGTCAATATTTGTTGTTTATTGCTATTGGGAATAATTCGACCGATAAAACGATTGCCACTAAATAGCAAGGTGCCTTTGGTTGGTGTTTGTGTATGGATATAGGCTGCGTCCTGCATTTGCTCTATCTCAACATGATCAGACAGTCGAAGATTTTGTAGTGGCGGCATTTTTAGAGTTTGCCGCAGTTTATTATACTGATCACGAATGTTTTCAAGCTCAGTTAACTTGATCTGTATTTCAGGGCCGAGGTCATTTGATGGCGCATCCGCTTGACTAACAAAGAGTTTTTGCTCAAAACATAAAAATAAGGCGCCAATAATCACGATATAGAAAAAATGCAGACCCTTTTGACTGGGCTTTGGTTTAAATAAAGCTCTTGACATTATTCTTGACTCAAAAATTCTAGGGTTTCAATTGAGAGTTTTTCAAGAACCTCACCGCCGCCACGAGCTACGCAGGTCAATGGATCTTGCGCCACATAGACAGGCAACCGGGTTTCTTCAGAAATCAAACGGTCTAATCCTGAAAGAAGCGCACCGCCTCCGGTTAATACAATCCCCTTTTCTTCTATATCCGCAGCCAACTCAGGAGGAGATTGCTCAAGTGCGAAGCGGATTGATTCAATCATCGTATTTAATGAATCCTGTAAAGCTTCCAGAACATCATTGCTATTGATAACAATGCTGCGTGGGACGCCCTCAATCACATGTCGGCCAGAGATTTGCATCTCTCTTATTTCTTGGGAAGGGTAGGCTTGACCAATGGTTTTCTTGATGCGTTCGGCCGTGGTTTCCCCAATAAGGCAGTTATAATTTCTACGAACATAGTTAATAATTGCCTCATCAAAACGATCACCTCCAACCAGCGCTGACTGTGCGTGGACGATTCCGTTTAAGGAAATGATGGCAACCTCGGTCGTGCCCCCACCAATATCAACAACCATAGATGCCTGAGCAGACTCTACCGGCATACCTGCCCCAATGGCTGCAGCCATTGGCTCTTCAATTAAGTAAACTTTACGGGCACCAGCACCCAACGCAGATTCCTTAATCGCGCGTCGCTCTACTTGAGTTGACCCGCAGGGGACACATATGATGATAACCGGAGCCCATGAGAATAATTTATCCTTGTTCACTGTTTTAATGAAATGCTGCAACATGGCTTCAGTGACATTGAAGTCAGCAATAACGCCATTTTTCATGGGCCGAATCGCTTCAATTGATTTGGGTGTTTTACCCAACATCGTCTTTGCCTCATGTCCAATGGCGCAGATATATTTATGGTTTCTTTTTTCATCGGATTTAAGTGCGACAACGGAAGGCTCATTAAGAACAATCCCCTCACCTTTTTTATAGATGACAGTATATGCAGTTCCAAGATCAATTGAGTACTGATTTCCCATTGAAAGACGGGATGACAGTTTTTTCATAAACCAATTAAACGGCTTCATTTTGTTTCCAATTCCTAATTTACCCTAATTTATAACAAAACATCAGTTGACACAAATGTTATCTTGTTTTATATGTTTAGGATATCATTTTAGGATACGCTATGGCCATTAAGGAGTTAGACATCGGAATCGATGTCATACATAAAACTGCTTCACTTGCCAAATTAAAGGTTGCAGATTCAGAAATTGGGCAACTACAAAATAAGTTAAAAAAAATTTTGGGTTTATGTCAGATCATGAATGAATGTGATACCAACTCAATTAGTTTGGTTGATTCACAGGTGACACTGATTGGTCAGCTGCGAGAGGATGTTGTTGATAAATCTAATATTACTGATCATTTGAGTCAACATTTTGATCAATTCAATGGTGCGCGTGCATTGTTTGAAGTACCTAAAGTGATTGAGGAATAATTAATGGAACATTTGAAAACCATTCCTGCCATACAGCAGGCACTGTTGGCAAAGCAGGTCTCATCGGTTGAGATCGCTAAATTCTACCTGGATCGAATTGATCGTTTTAATAAAAAAATCAATGCATTTACACATGTTGATCATGAAAAGACATTGGCGTATGCCAAGCATGCCGATTGGATGATTCAACAAGGACATGCAAAACCCTTGACCGGTATTCCAGTTGGAATGAAAGACCTATTTGTAACCAAAGATATGCCCACAACCTGTGGCTCAAGGATGCTTAAAGGCTACATGTCTCCATTTAATGCGACTTTGGTTCAGCGTTTTATGGATGATGGTGGGGTTGTGATGGGTAAAAATAACATGGATGAATTTGCCATGGGATCTTCCAATGAAACATCCTACTATGGTCATTGTGCCAATCCCTGGAATACTGAACATGTTCCCGGTGGCTCTTCAGGTGGCTCTGCAGCCTGTGTTGCCGCAGATTTAGCGATTGCTTCAATTGGGACAGATACCGGAGGTTCAATTCGGCAGCCAGCTTCTTTTTGTGGTATTACTGGAATTAAGCCAACGTATGGTCGGATTTCTCGTTATGGCATGGTGGCGTTTGCATCCAGTCTTGATCAAGCTGGGCCGATGGCACGCACAGCGGAAGATTGTGCGATTATCTTAAATCGATTGTCCGGTTTTGATAGAAATGATTTAACGACTTCTAGAATGCAGGTTCCGGATTTCACCAAAACATTAAATGACTCTATCGATGGACTGGTTGTTGGGTTACCCGAGGAATACTTCTCTGACCAGCTAGATTCAGCATGTGCCAAATTAATTGACGATGCCATTGAGGAACTTAAGAAGCTAGGGGTTCGTTTTAAATCCATCCATCTTGAAAACTTAAAGTATGCAGTAGCAACTTACTATATCA
>VGUW01000020.1 GCA_016874185.1 Gammaproteobacteria bacterium | reverse complement strand
GCTTGTCAACAAGTAACTTTAGCTCAGCAAGATCAATGCCCGGGACCGGGATATGAGCACCCACTCTAAAAATTAATATACCAAGAGCCACAAAAAGCAGCCGATTGATTAACTCTTGGTATGGATTATTAGCCTTGGTGTTCACCTAGATGCCTCAAGAACTGAACCACCTGCAGCTTCAATGGCTTCTTTAGCACCTTTAGATACTCTAATCCCAGATAAAATCAACTTCTCTGAGACCTCACCAGAAGCAAAGACTTTGACAAACTTGGTCTGGGATGAAATCAACCCAGCAGCAAACAGCACTGCCAAATTAATTTCCTCAACCTCAGGAACCATCTTTTTAACTGCATTAATTTCACTTAATCGAAGGCATTTGGTGACTTGAGCAAGGCGTGAACTAAAGCCAACCTTTGGCAGTCGTATATATAACGGCATCTGTCCACCTTCAAAACCAACTCGGACTTTACCGCCTGATCTTGATTTTTGACCTTTATGACCACGTCCTGCGGTCTTTCCTCGTGTAAAGCCTCGACCTACCCTCAATTTTTTTGGCTTTGAACCTGCTGAAGGTTGCAAATGATTTAAATCCATAATTACTCCTCTACTCTTACCAAATGTGATACTTTATTGATAAGCCCACGGATACAGGGGGTATCCTGTCTTGTTACCTGGTGTCCAATCTTTTTAAGGCCTAAACCTTTAACGGATAATTTTTGATTTGGCTTGGCTTTACATGTGCTTCGCACCAAAGTAATCAAAAGATTATTTACTTTCTGCTTTTTCGCCACTTTCAACTCCTAATACTTCATTGACTGAAATCCCACGAATACGCGCGATATCTTTTGGACTTTTCATAGATTCCAATGCTTTCATTGTTGCTCTTGCCACATTTAATGCATTAGAGGATGAAGAAATACATTTGGACAACACATCGCGAACACCCAAGCACTCAAAGATAGCTCGCATTGCAGAGCCTGCAATTACTCCAGTACCCTCGGACGCTGGCTTCATGAATATCGTTGCTGAGCCAAACTTGACTTTTGCTTCATGCTGAATTGTTCCATTATTAAGTTGTACATGAATCATGTTCTTGGTCGCTGCATCCATCGCTTTTTGAATGGCCACCGGAACTTCAGAGTCCTTACCAGTACCAAAACCAACTTTAGACTGGCCATCACCAACAACGGCTGCACAGCGAAATGACATTGTACGACCACCATCTGTGGTTTTAGATACCCGATCCAAAACCAATACTTTATTGATTAATGTGTACTCTTGCCCTGTTGCTTGTTTGCTCATATTATACCTCTACCCCAGATTCTCTCATGGATTCAACAAAAGCAGCCACACGACCATGGTACCTATGCCCAGAGCGATCAAAAGCCACTGGCTCACTATCCAATGATAACTTCTTAATTAACTTAGCCATTTCAGCACCAACAAGCTTTGCAGCATCAGCATTACCTGTAATCTTAAGTTTGCTTCGAATTTCTTTTGTTAAAGTTGATACTCCACCAATAACAATGCCTTTTGGGTCACATATCTGGGCTCTAAAATGACGCGGTGTTTTTGTAATACAGATACTGTACACAGCCCTTCGGCGAATATTCGCCCTTACTTTTCTTTTTACTCTATCGCTCATGACTATGTCTTCCTCACTACCTTCGCAACAAATGGTACGCTTTTATCAAGAATACCCTTACCTTTAAACCTGCATAATTTACGCACACGAACCAAGTAATCCTTAAATGCGCCCAATGATTCTTTACAATGAGATTTAAGATTAATCTCTGTTTGAGATGGCATTTCAATAGTCACTGTATCGGGTATTTCACACTCCACATCATGTGAATAACCTAGACTTAAAACAATTTTTTTACCAACAATTTTAGCTTTATAGCCAGTGCCTTTAATAATCAGCTCCTTGGTAAAACCTTTATCAAGTCCTCGAATCATATTTGAAATGTGCGCACAAATTGTACCCAGTTGTGCCTTCACCGTTTTTTCTTCAGCAACATCAGATGCCTCAACTAAAATAGTTCTGGTATTACTATTAAAGCTAACCTTGACATCGGAATGTATATTTCTGCTCAATCGATGATTTCCCTTGCTGATGGTGATTTGTCCACCGTCAACTTTGACATCAATACCAGCTGGAACTGACATTGGTTTATTTGCTTTGCGTAACATAGCACAGCCCCTTATGAATAGATATAACAGTAAACTTCACCACCAACACCCTCTTTGCGAGCCTCTCGACATGAAAGAACACCCTTTGATGTGCTGATGATCGCAGTGCCAAGCCCACCCATTACACGCGGGATATCAGTATGCTTGACTGTCACCGTTCTTGAGCGCTTACTTATACGCTTGATATTACCTATGGCATATCTTCCATCAACACGTCTTAATGAAATCGTAATAGAAGGCTTTGATTCTGATAAATTTTCAGATTGATGGACTTTAAAACCATCAATATAACCACATCGTTGAAATACTTGTAAAATCGCTACTTTTTCTTTACTTAGCGGAATATTACCTACCTCTATGCGGTTTCTTGCTATCACATTCTTTATGCGACAGAACATATCTGCGATTGGATCTTGCATCGACATTTTTTATTCCTTACCAACTTGATTTAACTAGGCCTGGAAGACACATTCTGGTAAAGAAGTGTCTTAAGCAACAACGACAAAGACCAAATTTACGATACACTCCACGTGGTCTACCACATTGACCACAACGTCGAGTACGCCGAGTTGGACTTTCATCCACAGGTCTTTTTTGAAGATCAAACACCGCAGCCATAATTTCTTGAGGTGATGACTTTTTATTCTTAATAACTGAACGCAACTCATCGCGTTTTGTTGAGTTATATTTTGTGGCAAGTTTTCTCTCTCTTGCTATCATTTTTACAGTTGCCATACTATTCTCCCCTGAATGGAAATAACATTAATTTTAGTAACATCAAGGCCTCTTCATCAGTCTTTGCTGTAGTCACAACAGCAACATCAAGCCCACGAATCTTATCAACCAAATCGTACTTGATTCCAAGAAATACGATCTGTTCTTTAAATCCAAAATTATAATTTCCTTTCTTATCAAATGACTTTGGATTCAAACCCTGAAAATCCCTTACCCTTGGAAGACTGTAGTGAATCATTCGTTCAAGAAATTGGTACATTTTCTCACGACGAAGGGTAACTTTTACCCCAATTGGCCAGCCTGCACGGATCTTAAAACCTGCTTCACTGCGTCTTGAAAGAGTGACTTGTGGTTTTTGGCCTGCAATAATTTGCATCTCAGCCTCTGCTTTGGCTATCACCCCTTTATCATTAATCGCGTCGCCAAGGCCCATGTTTAAACCCACTGAAACCAGCTTTGGCACTTCATGAGGGTTTTTATACCCAAAATGCTTCATCAGCTCAGGAACAACTTTTTCTTGATAATGCTTTTTAAGAACTGTTGACATTATTTCGCCTCACCGTCTATCGTTTTACCTGTCTTTTTGTTCACACGAACACGACTTCCATCATCCAATGTTTTCACAGCCACACGCACTTTTTCCTTGGACTGTGTATCATATAGCGCCACATTTGAAATATCAATTGAACGCTCAACACTGCGATGACCACCTTTTTCACCGGTTTGAGGATTGGGTCGAATTGACTTATTTTTCACATTAATACCTTGAACAACAATTCTCCCAGAGTCCACACTTTGAACCACACCTGTTTTGCCTTTATCATTACCAGCAATGACAATCACGGTGTCGTTTTTTCTAATCTTTTGCACTGTCATCATAAACTCCTTACAAAACTTCAGCGGCCAATGACACAATTTTCATAAATGCTGCGCTACGAAGTTCACGAGCAACAGGACCAAAAATACGGGTACCGAGTGGTTGTTTTTGAGGGTTTAGCAATACGACCGCATTATCAGTGAACTTAATGGTTGAACCATCGTCTCGCTTAATTGCGGATTTGGTTCTTACAACCACTGCAAAACAAACTTCGCCCTTTTTAATTTTACCATTTGGGATCACATCTTGTACGGCAACCTTAATGACATCACCCACATATGCATATCTTCGTTTAGAGCCACCAAGCACCTTAATGCACCTGACCTCTCGACCACCGCTATTATCTGCTACAATGAGTTTGGTATAAGACTGAATCATAAATGCCTCTCACTAATCTCTATTTTTCTCAACAATGGATACCAGTTTCCAAGATTTTTCTTTAGAAATTGGTCGGCATTCTGCAATTGACACAGTATCACCAATACCACACTCATTATTTTCATCATGAATCTTCAAACGTGTCGTTTTGGTAATAATCTTACCAATCTTATGTTTTACACGACGAATAACAGCAACAACAGCTGACTTTTCCATTTTGTTGCTGATTACCACACCCTCGAGGGTTCTTGGCTTTTTGTTTTCAGTACTCATACTTCTTTCCTTTTCTCAGCTAACACAGTTTTTAACCGGGCGATCTCACGACGGATCAATGAAAATCTGTGAGTTTTAATGCCTGTATCAGCGCCCAATCTCATTCTTAAATTCAATAAATCTTGGCCCAATAGCAAAATTCGATGATGAATTTTTTTACTGTCCATCTCTCTAAACTGACTTGCTTTACTCATCATTTACCTCAGCTTGTTTTGCAATGTTTGGCTCAGCTTGTTTTGCAATGAACTTCACCCTAAATGGCAGCTTAGCAGCAGCCAACTTAAATGCCTCACGCGCGAGCTCTTCATCAACGCCATCAATTTCAAAAATGATAGTGCCTGGCTTAACCTCAAAGGCATAATACTCTACAGCACCCTTACCTTTACCTTGCCTAACTTCAAGTGGCTTTTTAGAAATTGGTTTATCTGGAAATACGCGAATCCAAATCTTCCCGCCTCTTTTAACGCAACGTGTAATTGCACGTCGAGCAGCCTCAATTTGACGCGCATTCAATCGTGAGCGACCAATTGATTGCAAACCAAAAGAACCAAAACAAATGGAGGGATTAACAACAATCCCACGATTTCGGCCCTTAAAGGCTTTTCTAAATTTCATTCTCTTTGGGGGTTGCAACATAATTAGGATTCCTTACTCGAATATACTTCACCTTTATAAATCCATACTTTAACGCCAATCACGCCGTATGTCGTATGGGCTTCAGCCACAGCATAGTCCACGTCGGAACGAAATGTATGCAAAGGAACTCTTCCATCTTTGACCATTTCACTTCTTGCAATTTCAGCACCACCCAAGCGACCACTGACTATGACTTTAATGCCTTTTGCACCGGCGCGCATGGTTGAAGAAACTGCTTTCTTCATGGCTCTTCTGAACATGACTCGACGCTCTAACTGAGAAGCAACTGCCTCTGCAACCAGTTTTGACACCAACAGGTCTTTCTTTTCTTCCTCAACTGTGACATGAACCGGTATGTTAACAATGTTGCTCAATTTACGTCTTAAAATCTCAGCATCGTTGCCTTTTTTACCAATGATCATCCCTGGTCGTGCACATGTAATTCGAACATGAGCATTTTGTGCAGGCCGCTCAATCTGAACATGAGAAATACCAGATTGCTTATAGGTGTCCTGAATAAATTTTCTAATTAGGATATCCGTGTGCACAAATCTCGAATAATCAGCACCTTTTGCAAACCAATTTGAGTATGCACTCTTATTGATACCTAATCGCAATGCGTTTGGATCGCTTTTTTGTCCCATATTCTACTCACTTTGCCTGATTGTCTGTTAATGTCACAACGATATGACACATTCTCTTAAGAATTCGGTTTGAGCGACCCTTAGCACGGGCTCTCATCCGCTTCATTGTTCTGCCCTCATCCACGCAAATAGCTTTGATCTTTAGATCGTCAACATCTAAATTGAAATTATTTTCAGCATTGGCAATCGCAGAATTCAATGTTTTTAAAACAAATAACGCGGCCTTCTTGTCTGAAAAAGTCAAAGCATCAATGGCATTTGCAATTGACATACTCCGAATCAAATCTGCAACCAGTCTTGCTTTTTGTGCAGATGAGCGAACATTAAGAGATTTTGCAATAATTTCTGTCATACTACTTTACCTTTATTTCTTGGACTTTCTGTCACCGGAATGCACAGGGACTTGTCTGGTTTCTGCAAATTCACCCAATCGGTGACCAATCATATTGTCAGTAATATAAACAGGAACATATTTATTGCCACAATGAACCAGGAAAGTCCAGCCCACCATTTTGGGAATAATATGGCAATCTCGATGATCGGTTTTTATGGCTTCGTTTGGCTTACCGTTTTTCATTTTGTCTAAAACGGCTTTTCGAACGTTTGGGCCTTTTCTTTTAGATCTACTCATAATGACTTACCTTTTTACCTTCTCTTTTGTGCTCTACGCTTAACAATCATTCCTGTTGTGCGTTTATTAGAGCGCGTCTTCTTACCTTTGGTGAGAAGTCCAGTAGGACTACATGGATGTCGCCCACCAGAAGTACGACCTTCACCACCACCATGCGGATGGTCAACAGGGTTCATCGCGACACCCCTTACTGTTGGACGTATGCCCCGATGACGTTTCACACCTGCTTTACCTAATTTCCTTAATCCATGCTGTGAATTTGACACAACACCGATTACCGCTCTGCAGCTTAGCAAAATTTTCCTGACTTCTCCAGACTTTAGACGAATTATTGCGTAATTTCCGTCTTTTCCTGCTAATGTTGCATTACCGCCTGCGGTTCTTGCGATTTGAGCGCCCTTACCAGGCTTCATTTCAATACAACAAATGGTACTACCCACAGGAATTGCGCTTATTGGCAGGCAGTTACCAGGCTTAATTTCAGAAGCAGGTCCTGAGCTGACGACATGACCTTCCCTAAGCCCTTCAGTGGCAATGATATAAGCCCATGCACCATTTTCATATGAAATTAATGCAATATGAGCTGTACGGTTAGGGTCATACTCAATTCGCTTAACCCGGCCCACTACTCCATCGTGCTCAACCCGTTTAAAATCGACTATTCGATAGCGCTGCTTGTGTCCACCGCCTTTGTGACGACAAGTGATCTCGCCAGAGCTATTTCTTCCATGAGAACGATTAATCATTACCACCAAAGGCTCAAAAGGGCCTTCTTTATGCAAATGATCGTGAACAATCGATACTTTATGTCTCACCCCAGGTGAAGTTGGTCTATGTTTTCTAATTGTCGCCATAATACTACTCACTAATCACACTAACAGGTTTATTAAAATCAATAAAATGACCTTTGTTTAAAACCACATAAGCTTTCTTAAAACCACTCACCGATCCTTTCTTACCACGAAACACCCGTGTTGTTGGCTTCTGAACCAGTGTTCTCACTTTCTTGACCTGAACAGAAAAAAATTGCTCAACAGCTTCTTTAATTTCAGGTTTGTGCGCATCAGATGCAACAATAAACGTGTATGTGGAAAAGCCCTCAGCGTTCACAGTTTTTTCTGTGGCATGTCTCTTTAAAAGAATATTTAATAGTCTTTGCTGATTCATGATAAGCGCTCCTCAATTTGTTTGATCGCTTCTTTAGTAAAAACCAATTTCTTGGATCGGTATAAACTGTATGGATCGATACCCAAAGCATCAAAAATCATCACAGTATGAATATTTCGAGAGGCCAAGAAAAACTCGACACTTAATTCATCCACTATATAAGTGGCTTGATCAAAACCATGCTCTGTTGAAAAGGCCAGAAATGTCTTGGTTTTATGATCGGCAAGCTCAAGCTTATCAACAATCTGAAGGTTCTCCTGACGAACAAATTCAGACAAAATACATCTCATTGCACTGCGGTACATTTTTTTATTCACTTTTTGACTAAAATTAGCCTGCCCAGTGAATGTCTTACCGCCTGAACGCCAAAGCGGGCTTCGCGAAGTACCAGCACGTGCACGGCCAGTCCCTTTTTGTCGATAAGGCTTAGCGCCGCCACCAGAAACATCTGAGCGACTTTTATTTTTCTTGGTCGCACAGCGAGCATTGTTCATATATGCAGTAATGACCTGATGAACCAAGCCCTCATTAAAAGGAGCACCAAATATTGCCTCATTTAATTTGACTTTTTCTGCTTTGATATCTTTTCTCAACGCAGTTTCTTGTATATACATTATGCCCCCCTTCTTTTCTTGGCATGTCTGACAACAACCAAACCGTTTTTAGGCCCAGGCACAGCGCCCTTTACCAATAAGCAGGAAAGATCTGTATCAATTGATACCACTTCTAGATTTTGTACAGTCACACGAACATTTCCCATCTGACCCGCCATTTTCTTACCTTTAAACACGCGACCTGGATCTTGGCATTGACCTGTTGAACCAGGTGCTCGATGAGATTTCGAGTTACCATGAGTTTCATATTGGCTATTAAAATTATGGCGCTTAATGGTACCAGCAAATCCATGACCTTTAGATGTTGCACAAACATCAACAAACCCGATGCCTTCAAACGCATCAACTCCAATTTGATCACCCACGCTGAATGACGGATTGTTTTCAAATCGGACTTCTCTGCTATGCTTACAAGCCTCTATACCTGCTTTTTGAAAATGACCCAATTTGGCTTTATTCGCCTTCCGGTCAAATTTCATTGATAATTGGGCAGCACAGTAGCCATCTACCTCCATTGTTTTAACCTGGGAGACATGATTCGGCTCGATGTGAATGACAGTTACAGGAACTAACTTTCCGTCTCTGTAAACATTTGTCATTCCTGCCTTGGTCCCAATTAACGTTACACTCATGGTATCACCTTACTCTATTTCATCTACACTGATTTGGACATTCACACCGGCTGCCAAATTCAATTTCATCAGCGCGTCAACGGTTGCAGGATCTGGCTGAATAATATCCACCAATCTACTGTGCGTGCGAATTTCGTACTGATCACGCGCATTCTTGTTGACATGTGGTGAAATCAAAATAGTAAAACGCTCTTTTTTCGTCGGCATCGGCACAGGGCCGTTTATTCTCGCGCCTGTACGTTTTGCAGTTTCAACTATCTCTCTTGTGGCTTTATCAATCAACTTGTGATCGTATGCCTTTAGAATGATGCGTATTCTCTCTTTTTCACCGTTACTTTGAACAGCCATATTATCCTCTCTTAATCAATATGTAAATGGTTTTACTCAACAATTTTAGCAACAACACCCGCACCAACAGTTCGACCACCCTCACGAATCGCAAATCGCAGTCCTTCTTGCATCGCAATCGGGCTTATCATGGTCACTACCATCTTCACGTTGTCTCCTGGCATTACCATCTCTACCCCAGCTGGCAACTCTACTGACCCTGTCACGTCTGTTGTTCTAAAATAAAATTGTGGTCTGTAACCATTAAAAAATGGTGTGTGTCTTCCGCCTTCTTCTTTCGATAGAATATACACCTCTGACTCAAACTTTGTATGTGGCGTAATTGTTCCTGGCTTGGCCAAAACTTGTCCTCGCTCCACATCTTCTCGCTTCAGTCCTCTTATCAATACACCTGCGTTATCCCCAGCTTGCGCATCTGGCAAACTCTTGCGGAACATCTCTACCCCTGTGCATGTGCTCTTCTGGGTCGGACGAATTCCTACAATCTCAACTTCATCACCCACCTTGATTCGACCTGTTTCAATCTTCCCTGTCACCACTGTTCCACGTCCTGATATCGAAAACACGTCTTCAATTGCCATTGAAAATGGACTATCCAATTCCCTCACAGGATTTGGAAAATACTCATCCAGCGCATTCAGTAAGTTCTGAATCGCACCTCTGCCAATCTCACTTGTATCGCCTTCCAATGCCTTTAATGCCGAACCTTGTATAATCGGTATCTCATCACCTGGAAACTCATACTCACTCAATAGCTCTCTAATCTCCATTTCCACCAATTCTATCAATTCAGGATCAGCCACTTGATCCACTTTGTTTAGAAAAACAATGATATTCTTAAGCCCCACTTGTCGTGCTAACAATATATGTTCACGTGTTTGTGGCATCGGACCATCTGCCGCTGATACCACCAATATCGCTCCATCCATTTGCGCTGCACCTGTAATCATGTTCTTAACATAATCAGCATGCCCAGGACAGTCCACGTGCGCATAATGACGCTTGGGTGTGTGATACTCCACATGCGATGTGTTGATCGTGATTCCACGCTCTCTCTCTTCTGGCGCTTTATCAATGTTTGAAAAATCAACTGCTGTATTTGTCGGATCTAAATCTGCTGCTACTTTTGTAATGGCTGCTGTTAACGTCGTCTTACCATGATCAACGTGCCCAATCGTTCCTGTGTTCATGTGGACTCGGCCACCTCTATTAAAATCTGCCATTTTTTACTCCTACTCAAATTATCGTTTCATTAACTCTGCTGCAATATTACTTGGGACTTCTGTATATTTCAAGAATTCCATTGTAAAGCTAGCTCGACCTTGGCTCATTGAGCGAAGATCTGTTGCATATCCAAACATCTCAGACAATGGCACTTCTGCAGCAATGATCTTACCCATCACCGCATCTTCCATCCCATTGATGATACCGCGTCTGCGATTTAGATCACCAACAACATCGCCCATGTAATCTTCTGGAGTTACTACCTCAACCTTCATGCTGGGTTCCAACATATAAGGCTGGGCTTTTTTCACACCCTCTTTTATTGCCATTGAGGCAGCAATTTTAAATGCAATTTCAGATGAGTCAACATCATGGAACGAACCATCAAATACTGTTACTTTAACACCTACCACTGGGTATCCAGCAATAACACCATTGCCGAGGGCCTCTTGGGCACCTTTATCAATCGCTGGTATATATTCTTTGGGAATAACGCCACCTACAATCTCACTGGCAAACTTATATGTGCTATTCTCATCATTCACATCCAGTGGCTCAAGTCTTATGCATACATGACCATATTGTCCGCGACCACCACTTTGCTTAATATATTTTGTCTCCTGCTCATGGGTCCCTTTAATCGATTCACGATATGAAACCTGTGGTTTACCGACATTGGCCTGAACATTGAATTCTTCCTCTAACCGAGAAATAATGATTTCAAGATGAAGTTCTCCCATACCTTTGATAATGGTTTCACCACTCTCCTCATCTGTTGAAACTCTAAATGACGGATCTTCTTTAGCAAGTTTGCCCAGTGCAACAGAAAGCTTTTCTTGATCAGCTTTTGTTTTTGGCTCAACCGCCACTGCAATAACAGGCTCTGGGAACTCCATCTTTTCTAGAGTAATCGGATGATTCTCATCACAAAGAGTTTCACCGGTGATAATGTTTTTTAGGCCGACACAGGCTGCAATATCCCCAGCAGATACTTCTTTAATCTCCTGACGGTTATTCGAATGCATCTGCAACAAACGACCCACACGCTCTTTTTTCCCCTTAATTGGGTTATAAACGGAGTCACCTGCTTTCAATGAACCAGAATACACTCGCACATAAGTCAATGTTCCCACAAATGGGTCAGTTGCGATCTTAAACGCCAGGGCACAAAAAGGCTCTGAGCTTTTAGCAGAGCGTGTAATCACATTCCCATCTTCATCTTCTCCTTTAACTGGAGGTACATCCAAAGGTGATGGCAAATATTCGATAACAGCATCTAATACTGCTTGAACGCCTTTATTTTTAAAGGCTGATCCACAGAACATTGGGAAAATTTCATTGCTGATGGTTTGCTTGCGAATACCTTCTTTGATTTGTTCTGTAGTCAAACTACCATTTTCCAAATACGCATCCATCATTTCTTCACTGGCCTCAGCTGCAGCCTCAATCAAGGCTGATCGATAACGCTCGCAATCTGCCAGCATATCTGCAGGAATATCTCGCTCTTCAAATGTAGTACCCTGATCATCTTCATTCCAGAAAATCGCCTTCATCTTAACAAGATCAACCACACCCTTATAGGTTTCTTCAGAACCAATTGGCAATTGCATCCTCACTGGGCGAGCACCCAACCGATTAACCACCTGGCCTACAACACGACTAAAATTCGCCCCTGCACGGTCCATCTTATTAACAAACCCAATACGAGGAACTCGATACTTGTTTGCCTGACGCCATACAGTTTCTGATTGAGGCTCAACCCCACCCACTGCACAAAAAACAACAACAGCACCATCAAGAACACGCAGTGATCGCTCAACTTCAATCGTGAAGTCAACGTGCCCGGGCGTGTCAATAATATTGATTCGATGCTGCTTAAATTGCTTGGCCATACCCGACCAATAGCAAGTCGTGGCTGCAGACTGGATAGTAATACCCCTCTCCTGCTCTTGTTTCATCCAATCCATAACAGCTGTACCATCGTGTACCTCACCGATTTTATGAGATACCCCTGTATAAAATAATACCCGCTCAGTTGTGGTTGTTTTACCTGCGTCTACATGAGCGGAAATACCGATATTTCGGTACAGTTCTAAGGGAGTGGACATATTAATTACCTTGCAGTTGAAAATACTCTGTTGGCCATAGCCATCTTAAAGGACTCTTCTTTCTTACGAAGCGCCCCACCACGTTTCTGGAGGATGTCAAGAAACTCATCTGCCAATTTACGAACCATTGTCCCAACACCTCTTTTACGGGCTGCTTCAACAATCCACTTATGGGATTTACTAATTCCTTCAGCCATCGGTACATCACGAGGGACTTGTAAATTCGCTCCTCCAATGCGCTGGGACTTCACCATAACCAGTGGACGCACCGCCTCTATAACCTCGTCAACCAAAGCCACTTTAAGCTGAAGCACATTGTTAGCATTCTTGTGAGCAACCATGTCTTCAGGCATTTCATAAGCAGAAGGCAAATGCTTAATCACATGATCAAGTGCTTTTTGAACAATATTCTCTGCTTTTCTTTTCTTACCGTGCATCATGACATTGTTAATGAGACGTTCTAAATTAGGCTTGACAACCTTGGCTGTTTTAATCCCTTTTCTTGGCATAATCGTACCTCTTATTTACCTGACTTTACTTTTGGGCGTTTGGCACCATACTTAGATCGACCTTGACGTCGCTTTTCAATGCCTGATGTATCCAGACGACCTCGAACAATATGATAGCGCACCCCTGGAAGGTCAGGAACCCTACCTCCACGAACCAATACCACGCTATGCTCTTGCAAATTATGCCCTTCACCACCAATATACGCCATGACTTCATAGCCAGAAGTTAAACGGACCTTAGCAACTTTCCTGTTTGCTGAGTTTGGTTTCTTTGGAGAAACAACTTTCACAACAATACACACACCTCTTCTAAAGGGGCTGCCCTTAAGAGCTCTTACCTTCGATTTTACCCGCTGCTGCCTGCGGGGCTTTCTTACTAATTGATTGATTGTTGGCATTATTTACTACCTCTGTTTTTCAAAGTCTCATGAGCGCTAATTTTAAGCATTTCACCGCATTTTGTCAATGACATAACGGAAATTAACCCCATTTTATACCTCCTCGATATTATGGTTTACAAGATCCTGCAAGTCATCAAGATCTGTCAACCCCAAAAGCCCTATATCATCATACCGAGTCTGATGAGATGATTTGGGTTGTTGCTGGTAACGTCTGTATCCTGTTCCTGCTGGTATTAAGCGTCCAACAATCACATTTTCTTTTAAACCTCTTAGTATGTCTCTTTTTCCAGTTACAGCACCCTCAGTTAACACACGAGTAGTTTCCTGGAATGAAGCAGCTGAAACCCAAGATTCAGTAGAAAGCGATGCTTTGGTAATACCTTGTAATATGGGCTCGATCTTCGCCCTGAGCTTACCTTCACTTTCATTGACCCCTTGATTTGCCTGTTGAACTTCATGCCGCTCAACTAACTCGCCACGAATCAATGATGTATCCCCACTGTCATTCACTTGACCTTTCTTGAGCATCTGCTTAATGATTACTTCGATGTGTTTATCATTGATTTTCACACCCTGTAACCGATAAACATCCTGCACTTCCTTAATGATGTATGCAGAAAGCTCGCCAGGTCCAAGTAATCTTAATATTGTATGTGGATCCATCGGACCATCTACTACAATTTCACCCTTCTCTATGGATTCACCCTCAAAAACTGAAATATTTCTCCATTTAGGAATCAGCTCTTCGTATACCTGTCCATCTGGGCCATTGATAATCAAGCGACGTTTATCCTTTGTTTCTTTACCAAACGAAATAACCCCACTGATTTCTGCTAAGATAGCAGCATCCTTCGGCTTCCTTGCTTCAAACAAATCAGCAACTCGTGGCAAGCCCCCTGTAATGTCTCGGGTCTTATAGCCTTCTTTTGGTATTCGAGCAATCGTATCACCTCGCCCAATCCTTGCACCAGTCTCAAGATGCGTGCTTGCACCCTCTGTCAATACATAGTTTGCTGGAACAGAGGTTCCTGGTAGATACAGGCTGTTGCCTTTACTATCTAGCAACCTGACTGTAGGCTTCAAATCACGCTGAATCGCGCGCTGATCATTATTTAAAACCACAATATTTGAAAGGCCTGTTAGTTCATCAATCTGCTTGCTGACAGTTAAACCCTCATGCATATCAACGAAATCAACAATACCATCAACCTCAGCAATAATCGGATGTGTATAAGGATCCCACTCAGCAATAATATCACCAATTTGAACCTCTTGGCCTTCTTTAATCATCAAGCTGGTTCCATAACCCAATTTATATCGCTCAACTTCCTGACCTGCTGCGTCAACAATGGCAAGAGAACCAGAGCGTGAAATTGTAATTAATTGACCTGACTTATGGTGCTCAACAACTTTGATGTTGTGGAACTTCACAAACCCCTGCGATTTACATTGAATGTTATTTTCAGCAGCAGCTCTAGATGCAGCACCACCAATGTGGAAAGTATTCATGGTTAACTGCGTACCTGGCTCACCAATTGACTGTGCGGCAATAATTCCAATAGCCTCACCCTCATTCACAATGTGTCCGCGGGCTAAATCAAGGCCATAACATTTAACACACACACCAAAGTCAGCTTGGCATGAAATAACTGTTCTTACCTCAACTGTATCGAAACCTCTTGTTTCAATCAAATCGATAACTGAGTGTGTTAGCAAAGTCCCTGCCTCAACCAATACATGGTCTCCATCATAGATATTTTTAGCAAGTGTTCGACCATAAATTCTTTCTCTGAGCGCCTCCACTACCTCACACCCTTCAATGTATGGAGATACTTTAAGCCCATCAGTTGAGCCGCAGTCCTGCTCGCTAACCACCAAGTCTTGTGCAACATCAACCAGCCTTCTGGTCAGATATCCAGAGTTAGCGGTTTTAAGTGCAGTATCCGCCAGCCCCTTACGCGCACCATGAGTCGATGTGAAAAACTCAAGATCATTCAATCCCTCGCGGAAATTATGCAAAATAGGGTGAGGAATAAAGGTTCCATCTGGCTTAGTCATTAGACCTCGCATACCAGAAAGCTGTCTAATCTGAGCAGCAGAGCCCCTGGCTCCTGAGTCACTCATCATATACACTGAATTAAAAGAGGGTTGTGTGATTTCATTTCCCTGTTGATCAACAACAGTTTCGTATGACAAACATTCCATCATAGCGTCAGAGACCTTGTCCTTGGCATGCATCCAAATGTCGATGATCTTATTATATCGCTCACCCTGAGTCAAAAGCCCAGACTGATATTGTTTCTCAAGCGTTTCTACCTCATCTTTAGCTGCATCAATAATGATATTCTTACTGTCTGGCACGATTAAGTCATCCAGGCAAATAGAAGTTCCGGATTGGGTTGAATATTTAAATCCGGTATACATCAATTTATCAGCAAATATGACTGACTTCTTAATACCCAACTCACGATAAGATAAATTAATGAGCTCAGAGATATCTTTTTTGATCAATACACGATTAATCACATCAAACGATAGCTCATTTGGCACAACATCCCACAAAAGTACACGCCCAACGGTTGTATCCACCATGCGCGTGCGGCAGCTTCCATCTTCTTTCAGTAGGTCTTTAATGCGAATCTTAATAGGCGCATGAATATCAACACAGCCTGCCTCATAGGCATGAGTCATCTCATAGACGCTTTCAAAGATCATACCACGACCTTTAGCTGATTTATTCTCTCTTGACAGATAATATACACCCAGGACAATATCTTGGTCAGGCACGATGATCGGGCTGCCATTGGCAGGTGATAATATGTTATTGGTTGACATCATCAAACAGCGTGCCTCAAGCTGTGCCTCAACAGTCAAGGGCACATGCACTGCCATCATATCACCATCAAAGTCAGCGTTATAAGCTGAGCACACCAATGGATGCAGTTGAATGGCCTTCCCCTCTACCAACACCACTTCAAATGCTTGAATACCAAGTCTATGCAGCGTAGGAGCACGATTCAAAAGAACAGGGTGTTCACGAATGACTTCAGCCAATACATCCCAAACAATAGCCTCTTCTTTCTCAACCATACGCTTTGCAGCCTTAATGGTAGTCGCCTCACCCAAGCGCTGCAAACGACCAAATATAAACGGCTTGAATAATTCCAATGCCATGCGCTTTGGAATTCCACATTGATGCAATTTGAGAGTCGGACCTACCACGATCACTGAACGACCAGAGTAGTCAACACGCTTACCCAACAAGTTTGCTCTGAATCGACCATGCTTACCTTTAACATTTTCAGACAATGATTTCAAAGGACGCTTGTTTGTACCCGTGATCACTCTGCCACGACGACCATTATCCAAAAGTGCATCAACTGCCTCTTGGAGCATTCTCTTTTCATTGCGAACGATGATTTCAGGAGCAGATAATTCAAGCAATCGAACCAACCGGTTATTTCTGTTAATCACCCGGCGGTACAGGTCGTTTAAATCAGAGGTTGCAAATCGACCGCCATCCAAAGGCACTAGCGGGCGTAAATCAGGAGGCAGTACCGGTAAAACCGTTAAAATCATATGCTCAGGCCGATTACCAGACTGAATAAATGACTCAATAATCTTTGCACGTTTGGATAAACGCTTTAACTTTGTTTCAGATGAGGTAGAGCGCATTTCTTCCTGAATTTTCTCAAGATCCAACGGCAAATCCATGTTCTCAAGCATGGTTTTGATGGCCTCAGCACCCATCATTGCCCGGAAAGACTCACCAAACTCTCCAACAGCTTCATAATACTGCTCTTCAGTCAGAATTTGACCTTTCTCAAGATCTGTCATGCCAGGGTCAATCACCACAAATGATTCAAAATAAAGTACTTTTTCAATGTCTTTTAAAGCCATATCCAGGACTAAACCAATGCGAGATGGCAATGATTTTAAAAACCAAATATGAGCAACTGGACAGGCCAGTTTAACATGCCCCATTCTTTCGCGACGAACTTTTGATAAGGTGACTTCCACACCACATTTTTCACAAACAACACCACGGTGTTTAAGTCGTCGATATTTACCACATAAACATTCATAGTCTTTGATAGGGCCGTAAATTTTGGCACAAAATAAGCCATCTTTTTCCGGTTTTAAAGTTCTATAATTCAAGGTCTCAGGACGTCTTACCTCACCACATGAATCCGCTAAAATGTTTTCAGGGGATTGAAGCTTCAGCCGTATTGAATTAAATTGACTGCTATCACCAAATTCAGTATTAGAAAAAATATCGTAACTCAACTTACTACTCCTCTGAATTATTCATCTTCCAGCACAACATCGATACCGAGAGCGCGAATTTCTTTTGTTAAAACCTTAAATGACTCAGGTATACCTGCGTTCATGGTATAATTACCATCCACGATGTTTTTATACATCCGGGTTCTTCCTGCAACATCATCAGACTTCACCGTCAACATTTCTTGTAATGTGTACGCAGCACCATAAGCTTGCAATGCCCATACTTCCATTTCTCCAAATCTTTGACCACCAAATTGGGCCTTACCACCCAAAGGCTGCTGTGTAACCAGACTATATGATCCAGTTGAACGTGCATGCATCTTGTCATCAACCAAATGGTTTAACTTCAAAATATACATGTAACCCACTGTTGTCTTACGATCGAAAGGACGTCCAGTGCGACCATCATACAACTGAGTCTGACCTGACTCTGGTAAATCGGCTACTTTAAGTAACTGCCTGACCAGATCTTCATGAGGTCCATCAAACACAGGGGCAGCACAGGGAACACCTTTGCCAAGTTGTTCAAATAGCACATCCTGCATCTTCTCATCATAATGATCAAAGTTATATGATTTTTGCGGTGCCAAATTATAAATGGTCTTTACATATTCAAGCGCTTCTTTTCGGCCCTGAGTTTGCAAAATACGGGTTAGTTTTTGCCCCATACCTTTTGCAGCCCATCCCAAATGAGTTTCTAGAATCTGCCCCACATTCATCCGAGAAGGCACACCCAGTGGATTTAAGATCACATCAACAGGGGTGCCATCTGCCATATATGGCATATCCTCTTCAGGCACAATAATTGAAATAACACCCTTGTTACCATGTCGACCAGCCAACTTATCACCGGGCTGAATCTTTCGCTTGCAAGCAACAAATACTTTCACAACTTTAATCACACCCGGTGAAAGATCATCACCCATCTCAATCTGTGAGCGTTTTAATTTAACTTTCTCTTCAAAGTCATTGGTGACTTCCTGGAATTTACGGTGATACTTTTCAATGGCCTCAGCAACAGCATCATCTTTTGATTCAGTCTGTAGCCAACTAATCAATGGGTGACTATCAAATAATGACTCAGTTACAGTCACTTTACCTTTTTCGCCCTT
>VGUW01000019.1 GCA_016874185.1 Gammaproteobacteria bacterium | reverse complement strand
TGTTAGCAACGGCATGTTTAAAATCTACAATACCCCCCGGCTTGCAGACAACACCCAACCATTTAATGCCATGATTGAAATGCTAAAAAAGCAAGGACGCGTCCATGTGCTATCCAGCCCACGTTTATCAACGTTAAACCGCCAAAAAGCTCTGATTAAGGTTGGGGAAGATAAATACTTTATGACCCAAGCCAAAAACACCACGACCATCAATACAGCTGGCAATATCCAAAATCAAAGCCTAAACGTTAAACCTTATTTTACCGGAATAGCACTGGATGTTACCCCAGAAGTATTTGATAACAGCATTATTATGCATATTCATCCTGTCATCACCTCTATTAAACCACAGGTCATTACCTCCACCATTGCTGGTGTCAACAATAGCATCACAGTTCCCTCAATGGATATTCGAGAATCCGATGTGATGGCTCATGCCAAAAATGGTGAAATCATTATGATTGGTGGCTTAATTCATAAACGCGCTAACCGCAGTAGTAACTCCCTGCCTTTTGGTGATGATGAAATCCCTATCGGTGACAGTGACAATATTCAAGCCATTGAACTGGTTATTCTTCTCCATCCACGCATCGTCGGTGAGAATTATATAATCAATCACTTGAAAGAGCTAAAAAAATCATACCAACGAACTGGAGCAACCTGATGTACCTGGCACATTTCGGATTTAAAAAGCACCCCTTTGCAATTATCAGCGACCCTGCTTTCTATTATCCATTCAGTTCACATGAGGAAGGCCGGCGCATGCTTTCCTATAGCCTCTCAAACCAAGACCTCATCACCACAGTCACCGGGGACATCGGTACTGGAAAAACAGCACTCATTGAGCAACATTGTCTCAATCAAAGCAGCCATCATTGTTGCGTTATTAACAACCCAAACTGCACTGCTGAACAGCTGATTGAAATAATTCTAAATCAGTTGCCGATCAAGAATAAGGCCGCAAAAAACAACATCATTACTCTTGAGAAGCACCTTAGGCATTACCACACAAATATCAAGCCCGTGGCACTTCTCATTGACGAAGCACAGGCCATGCCCCCCGAGATCCTTGAAAGCTTTCGTTTATTAACCAACTTAAAAGAAGGCAATGCCCCTTTGATTAAGATTGTGCTGTTTGGCCAACCTGAGCTCAATCACTTACTTCAAGACCCCCGCTTATCTCAGGTTCGTCAACGAATTGGGCATAGTCATCATATCAAACCTCTCAGCCCCGAAGAGACCATTAAATACATCAATCACCGTATTCAACAAGCAGGAGACGATCCAATTATTTCATGGGAACCCAAAGCTTATCAAACCATTTATGCCATCAGTCAAGGCATTCCTCGAATCATCAACATGACGGCAGACAAGGCGCTCTTACTGGCAAAATTTGAGAACACGCATGCAATTACCCACAAACATATTCAGAAAGCCGCCAGTTATACTGAATTTTCAGATCTAAAGAAAAACTACAAGGCTTATATCACCCCCATTGCAAGTGCATTGTTGATCAGCACATTGGTCATTGGATCTCGTTATGTCCATTTTTAAAGAAGAATATGCTCCAAAACATCTGGATCTAAATCCATTAAGAAATGCCAGAACGTATTCAGATAAATTCATCAAGCAGTGGCTGGCCTTTTTAATCTCACTGCCCATTTGCCTAAGTATTTACTATCTTCTGCCTACTCCAGCGCCCAAAGAGAGCACTCACCCTTTAGAGATATTTGAAAATGCTCTTAAAGATCCCAATCTATCAAAAGACCAGGCCACAGCCATTATCCAGCAGTTACTGGAGAAATGGCCAGAGTCTGATCAAGCTTATCTCATCGCTGGCCAGTACCTCATCAAAAAAGGCCATTACTCCCAGGCATTAAACACCTTGTCATGGCGACCTGAGCCATTTTCCGATCACAAGGAATATTATGCCACATTGGCCTTTATTTATCTTCAGATGCAAACCCCAAAACCAGCCCTTGAAATCTATCTTGCACTCACACAAATGGAATCCAAAAATCCAAAATGGTGGCTGGGACTTGGAACAAGCTATGATCTGATCAATCAACCTGACCAAGCTCGCTCTGCATGGGAGCATGCAAAAAAGCTGGCCAGCCCTAGCGCATCTTATTACACCGTTATTGATGAGCGCCTCTCTCAAAGTGTTGAACTGACATGAGCGTTCATCAAGTTGACTTTTTCGAATACCTACAACAAATTGGCCTTATTAGCAGTCGGCAAAGAAAGCCAGAAAACATAAGCCTTCAAACCCTATCTTTACAAACACATTTACCATTACCGCTGATTGAATTTTATCAGCAACAATTTTTAACCCTAAAGCAAGACTGTCCTGAAAAACTGGATGAGTCAGAGCAAAAAAAATTACCCCCCGCTCTTTGTCGACAATTTCAATGCATTCCCTTCGAACATGACCAAAAAACAAAAATTGCCTGCACCAACCCTTACAACCTAGATATGCGACAGGCTCTTGATGCCCATATTAAATCACCTGAATACTGCCTTGCTCCAACCTCACAAATCAAGCAGCTGATCATGACATACTTCCATGAATTTACTCATATTGATCAACTTGCACCCAACTCCTTAGATCAATTTATTGATCATATACTTGAGCATGGCTATCTGATTTTTGCCAGTGATATTCATATACAAATGCAGGAAAATCGATTCCAATATAAATATCGTCGATTTGGCCAATTTCAATCCACCATCTTCTGCCCATCTGAGCTGGCAGAACCTTTTAGAAATCGCTTGCTTATTCGATCACATGTCTCGTTTGATGAGCTTAATAATACACTGGACTGTGGTTTGACCCTCAGCCACCATCAGCCACCCTTTACAGTCCGCATCTCTCATATCCCAACACAAAACGGTTACTCTATTGAAATTAGAATCATCCGCCCATTGCTTCAATTGGATCTAAGTACACATCTGCCACCAAACCAGCTTGTCTTATTAAATCAAACCCTAATCAGCTGTAAGGATACCATTGTTATATATGGCGCAACTGGTACAGGAAAATCAACACTATACTACCATCTACTAAAAGAACTGGTGGCCCATAAAAAGCTACCCATCAGCATAGAAGATCCGATCGAAAACGTGATTCCTGAAGTTTTCCAAATCAATATGAAAAAATCAGAAGGCACTTACGCCGAACATATTTCTCAGATCCTAAGACAGGACCCAGACGCGATTGGTATCTCCGAAATCCGGTCTGAGGAAGCTGTTCTTGGCCTATCATCCGCCAAAATGAGTGGCTCTCTTAGTATTGCAACCATTCATGCATTAACACCCCTTGACTGTTTACTGAAATTCCTAAAAATGGGCTATCCACGCCACGAACTTTTCAACCAAAACATCTTACTTGTGGCCACCAAGCTAGTGCCGATATTATGTAAATCCTGCAGGTACTGCAATCCCCCAACCCCAGAAGAGCAGGGACAACTGTCTTTCTTCCCAGAGCTACCACTACCAAACCTCATATATCAAGCAAAAGGCTGCATTTATTGTTACTACACTGGTATTGCTAATACCGAGCCCATTATTTTCATCACTGACTGTCCAAAGAAGACATTACTAAACTGGATAGAGGATCCTGCCTGGCAATCTCAGGCACAGGCTCAGTTAGCAAAGCCCTATGAAACTTCTTTAAACAACCAACTGTATCAGAAACTTATTTCAGGCCAAATTAATCTTCAAACATTTATTGAACAGTGCCTATCATGATCCCAATTGCCATCACCACTGCCCATCATCGGTTTATCATTTACACAACCAGCGCAGGTGATTTAACATGGATTAATCAACCCATTCTGAAACAGACCATATTGTGGCAGAAATGGGATTTGCTGATTAGACAATCTCAAAAGTGGCTTATCCCCAAACGTATTCTGAAGTATGAATACATTCACTTGCTGGAAATTCTATGTTCTGAAAAAAATTTTTATCACCATCTCAATTATCTAATCACCGAAAAACACAGCCGTACATTTCGATATGACCTTTGCTCGTTCATTCATAAGTTGCAACAAGGCCAAGCCATGCCAGCCGCTTTTTCTGAATCTTTTGACCATATTTCAGAATATGTGCTTTTACTTAAAAATCCAAATATCGCAAAAGAGCTAAAAAAACTGATCCCTTTTATTATCCATGGCATTGACCAGCAAATCGGGAGCAGAGTTAAATTAACTGGTATTACGATGATGGGCATAACAGCCATTACCTTTTTTTGCACCTCTGCCTTTTTTCTGGCAAATTCAACTTTTAAACGACTGGTCTATCACCATGAATTTCATTATCTAAAAATGCATCCAATTGCTCAAACATTTCAAGACACTTTCACTCACCTAACACCCGATCTTATCATTCAGTATCTGAGTCAATTTGGATTATTTTTTTTACTAATAACCATCGGCAACCGGTGGCAGGCTTTTAGAAAGATTACAGATCCTTTCATCTTGAAATTGCCATTTTATGGCAAACTAATACAATTTCGCACCGCTCAAAGAATACTCTATACCTTAAGGCTTGCTAAATCCTGCCATCTTGATTTTGATCACACCATGAACCTTATTGAAGAGCAAATTCAACACCCCACTCAGCTGCAAACTTGGCGGAACATGAAAAATGACACTTTGTATCAATTTGAACTTGATCATGCTTTAAATCAATTTTTAGAGCCACTGGCCATTAAACTATCATCTCTGTCAGAAGAGAATATCAATATGACATTTAATCTCATTCACCAAGAGGTACAAAGAAGACAGCGCAACACAGAATTAGCGCTGTTCATGTTTTTTGGCACTATCATCACAACTTTACTGCTATGGCTACTTTTGACCTGGGCTGCTCTTGAAAGAATTCTACTTATTTTTCAATAAAGAAGCACTTGAACTCCTAAGCCAACACCCATGCCAAATTTCAAGACTTTTTAAGATAAGAAAGTATTGCTTTTGTGCCAGCTTTAAGGGGCCAACCATACAGATCAAACAAACTTTACAATCATATATTGATAGTCAATCCCAAGGTCAAAAAAACCTATGAATTTTATAAATAAAACAGTGAAGGCCAAAACTTTTTTAAAATTTATTATGAATTAATTTATAAACATGTATGAGAAAAAAACAGTATGCTATTTAAAACATACTGCTTTTTATAAAAAAACCTAAATGACCCAATCATCTAATAAATTCTAATACACATTCGTATTTCCACATTTATTAAACGGTGCTGGTAATTGATTTGCGAAACTGACCAAACGCTCCTGCATTGTTCCATCGACTGTTTCAATAACATCTTTGGCTTTAAACAACTCATAATCAGCGGTGGTTAAACTTCCCTCAGCATAGGTCTCACAAATCCAGCCACCAATGTGAATTTGCTGATGATTTGATTGATCATTGACAATCACTTTATCATCTTGATCCGCACGGAGTTGATAGGGAATGAATTTGACATAATGCCCACGTAACCTGGCGTTGAAAGAACTGTTATAAACTTTATCATTCGTTGTTAAAATATCACTACCCAATGTAAACTGAACAATCACAGTTCCATCTGGATTCAGTGCAATACCTCGAAAAATATTACCGGCAAACCCTAATTTTTCAACTTCTGCAAAGGTATCACCATCTGCATACGCAGCTCCAGCTTGGGCAGGCGTATAACCCAATGTTGTAAAATAACCCGATGCATTCCACTGGGATTCTCTAATGCTTAAAATATCATCCAAAATCGCAGCATCTGGGGCCAAAAGATTACTGACAATCTTCACCTCATCCTCAAAGGCCGTTCCATAAGCCATGCCAGCAACCATTGCCGATCCGGCTAACACAATAAATTTCCTCATAACAAACCCTGTCCTGTAAATAAGATCATTATAACACAAAAATAAAAAATAGGTATTAATCATAATCTTTTGATCGAAATTCTGATAAAAAGGACAGCACGGTGTGGTCATACTGATATGATTTAATTTTCACCAATCTGGATTTTTTCAAAGCCGTATTTTATTTTGTCTTAAAGTCCTGTTATCAAATAACAGCAATAATCGATATTTTGGTCAATATTCTTAGGTCTTAATAAAAAACCATCACTCTTGATGCGACCTCCTTTAAGGTAAATTCAGCAAAAGTCTTTAGTGCGGATGAGGTGGTTTTTCGCCACCATCGCTCTCATCTTCCTCTTTTATCGTCTCAAGTTTAGGCTCAGCTTTACTCTTTTTGCCCAAATGCGCTGAATGACTGGGATATTTCTCATCACAATTCGCTCTGCCTTCTGAGAAACTTGCAGGCACCTTATGCGAATCTTGCAGTTGATGATAAATTTGCTGCTGCTCCTTATTAAGCTGCTGAAAATCAAAAACCACTTGTAATTTTTCTTCATGAGTACCTTCATGCCGATGATATATATCTTTTTCCTCTTTTTGCATCAACGCCACATGCGCTGCTTGCGATTTGTCCAGGCCGTATTCTCTCATTAATCGATCACGCTCTTCTTTTTGAGTATGATTCAACTTAAAATGATGACCTGTTAGCCCAGATATAAATCGACCCATGTTTCCAAGGATACTGGTTTTGTAAAGCACATAACCAATGGTCAAGCCAGCAACAATCGCAGGCAAAACAAATGGATTTGCCATCGCCGCCAACATCCCTAAGATGGCAACTGCCAATATCAAACCATGGACAACCCCCTTCACTCCCAAGTGACGCATTTCTTTTACCTTTTCTTTATAATCTTCAGTCTTCTTTTCAAAAGCGGCAATGTGATGCATGACATCGCGAATCTTTTCTTGACTTCCCTCTGGGACGACACTAAATATCATTTGACGCTTTTCAAGAAAAGTTAAATGCGGATTATCCAATATTTTTTTAACTGCCTGCTCTGAGCTGCCTTCAAGTCCTTTTGCAAGTTCTCTTTTTAGTTGATCCCTTTGTTGCTTTAATTGGATAAACTCAGGATCTTTGTTTTTTAAATACATTTTATGAAATGATCCAAGTGCAACAAGGCTTGTTGCAATAACAGCAGCCATAGGCATCAATGGCGATAAAGCTGCCACAAAAAATGCGGCAATACCCATAGACCCTGCAACAAAGCAGCTGGCAACAACCAGCATCTGAGCCCCTTTATCCAATCGGCTCATATGTTTTGAGCCCAAGTCTTTAGAGAACTCAACAAGGCTCACAAAGCCCTCAAGCACCAGCGCCACAGGTGGAAATAACTTACCCATCACGGCAACAGCGCGAGTTGCATCACCCACTAAATCAGCCACTGGCTCCATTAAATCCAAATTTGGAATCAAATATTCAACCATTTCAAGAAATTTATTTTTATCACTCATTTTTTATTTACCCACCCAGCTCCAAGACTTTGAACTGGCTTTTTCTGTTCATTATTAGGTTTTTCTTGCGACACCATTTTTGGACCTTGATTGAAAGATGGCTGATTATCTCCTTGTTTTAAAAATACACCAATTCGCTGTGACTTGCGCTTTAATACAAAATGATTGATTTTATTGGACACAAAAAATCCAGCGTAGGCCATCACCACGCATGCAATCACCAGGGTTGATACAGGAAAAAATACACCGGCTGCTACTAAACAGCCCATCAAAACTGCTGTCAATACACCATTGTAAAGACATGATAGTGCGCTGTCTTTCACATCCATGCGCTTTTCAATATAAAGATCCACATCCAAAGCCCTAGCCCGCCCATCCTTTTGATTGTTGCAATACGCTTTCACCTTATCAAATTCTTCAGGGAGAGTAACACCGTTAAATTCAGAAGGGAGCGTATCTGAATTAAAATCCCAGCTGATCATTGCATCATGAATCTGCTTTGCCTTTTGCTTCTCAAGACCTCCAATCCATTTCACATACACTCTTAATGCCTGATACTGCGGATCTTGCTTTAGAAATCTGAAATAATGAACTGCTCCAATTGTAATTAATGCCGATGCAATGGTGTATATTAAAGGTAGAAAAAGTGCCAAAGGCGGAAAAATAAAAGACAGGCCAATTAAAATAGCAGCCAAAAAAAGCAAGGCTGTAACAAGCACCTGTACAACCCGATCAATCAGGCTAACATGCATCGCTTTAGCAATTTTATCTTGCTTTAAAAGCATGCCAACAAATTCAAGAAAAACCCCCAGTGCAGGTATAATCTTCAATCCAGCCACAAGTGCAGATGAGGGGCTGGAAATTAATGCAGCAAGCGCACTGGTCACATCTGAGACTTTAACAGCCTCATCCAAACGTTTCTCAATATTATGCAAATTAAACATGCTCTTTTTTCTTATTCTCCTATATATTATAGATCTTGTTATCTACTGACACACTAAGTAAGATAACAAAAAAGGAATTAACCGTGAAAATCTGCACTTTTAATGCCAATGGCATTCGTGCTGCTATCAAGAAAGGCTTTTGGGACTGGTTTGCCCATCAGCAAATTGATGTTTTATGCCTTCAAGAAACAAAAGCACAAATTCACAAAATCACAGACATCTGCTGGCCAAGTGGCTATTACCTCGCATACAGCGATGCTGATAAACCCGGCTATAGCGGCACTGCAATTTTAAGTCGCAATCAACCCATTTACACAAAAACCCATTTTGATTTCCCTTTAGCTGATTTGGAAGGTCGCATCACCTTAAACGAGTACCCCGACATTCAAATCGCCAGCGTTTACTTCCCCTCCGGAACAAGCTCGGATCTGCGCCAAAATCTGAAAATGACTTTCTTAAATTTCGCCATGCAGTCTCTATTTAGACATGACCATCACAAGCCATTAATTTTATGTGCTGATGTCAATATTGCCCATCGAGCAATTGATCTTAAAAATGATAAAGCCAATGAATCAAACTCTGGATACCTCCCTGAGGAACGCATGTGGATGGACCAGCTGCTCTCAGGCCCATGGGTTGATATCCATCGAAAAATTGCAGGCCTGGAAGAGGTTTATACATGGTGGAGCTACCGTGCCAGAGCTCGAGAAAATAACGTAGGCTGGCGTATTGATTATCAAATCGTCAGCAGCGCCATAGCACATCTGGCACAAAAGGCTATAGTCATTAACGAGCCGATATTTTCAGATCATGCGCCCCTGATCGTCGAATATAACTTGACTTTATAATCACAATCAAACAGCATACCTGGGGAGGATTTTCATGTTCTTATTTTGGCTGTTGTCAGTTTTTTTGGCATATACTCAAGTCTGCGCAAAACTCTTACACCGAGAGCTGGTCAGTGCTCCCAATAATCCCATACCTGTTTGCATCAATAGCTCTCAAGCTGATGATGATGTCATCAGCGCGCTTGTTCCAATCATTCGCTTTAACCTTAATTTAAGTGGGCTAATCTCTGTAAAAACCAATGATTGTACCAATCAAATCAAAATATCTGGCCATCAATCCTTGCTGGGCACACGGTCCGTTGAATTGCAATTTCTTGGCACAGAGCTCAGTAAGCTGCCCACACATAAAATTCCAACCCCTATCCTTAATGATAAGCACATTATCAACCAGTATGCTAACAAAATCACACGCACTATTCATGAATACTTGACACACCATCGAGGCTGGCATGATCGCAAAATTGCATTCATTTCAACCATTAATATTGATGGTGAAAATCAATATAAATTAATGATATCCCACATTGATGGCAGTGACTCCAGAGAGCTTTTTTCAAGTCGCCGACCATTGATTAACCCAATATTTTCCCCCGACAGTCAAAAGATTGCCATCACAGAACTGGGGAAAAAAGGCACTAGCATTTATGTGAAAGAGGGCAAACACGACTGGGAAAAAATCTCAAGTGAATCTGAGCTGGGAATTGCCTCTAGCTGGTCTCCTGATAGCCAGCATCTATTAATTGTTAATTATCAAATTCACAACCCTTCGCTATTAAGTTATGACTCATTATCCGGCACCATCAAAACATTAATGCCAGGCTGGTCGCTGGATTGTGATCCTGTTTGGGCCAAAGATAATTTTATTTATCTGGCATCATCTCGCAGTGGCAGTCCCCACATTTATCGCTATGAAATCAATAAAAAATTGCTAGAGCGCATCACTTTCCAGGGTGATGGTAATTTATCCCCCAGTATCAGCAAAGACAGAAAAACCTTAGCTTATATCCAACGTATCAAAGATGAGTATGGACTTGTCATTCACCCTTTCCAAAATCCAACACAGCCCAAGAAAATCCTAAGCGCCTTATTTCTTCAAGATCCTAAAATCTCAGATGATGGCTCCTGGATTTTACTCACTGAGCGACAAGGAAGAAGAAATGTTATTGGGCTCATCGACACAGAGGGTCAAACCCACATCCACCTGATCGCTGAAGAAGGCCAATTTGATTATCCAACATGGGTGCCTGAAACATGATCAACTTCATTTTTATTTTAATCCACATTTTTCTATCTAGTGCGCAAGCCTGGGCCTTGCCTCAAACCATTAAAATTCAACTAGAGCGCCATCAGTCCCATTTAAATATGGCACAAAAAGAGCAGATCAACGATTTTTTCAAAACATACCATCATCAAAAAGTATTCATCACTGGACATTCTGAGGATGGTGGCTCAACACAGTATAACTTAATTTTAAGCTACCAAAGGGCTCAAAGTGCCCTTGAACAAATCAAGCTCAACCATGTCCCAGCAGACATGATCTTCATTCAAGGAGCAGGCTCCAACCGCAATCAAGCACCCGGCAGCCTGCTCATGAATAACCGATACATCGAAATCAATTTAATGGAGGAATCTTTATGAGTCGATATCATCAAATTTTACCAATCGCACTCTTGGCTTTTAATTTGGCCCATGGCGAGCTTGTTACTGCTGATGATCAAAGCATAGAGAGCAGACTTGATCTGATTGAAAGAAAAATAGAGGTGCTCAGCGGCCTTAATTTACTTGGAAAAATTGAGCAGCTCCAGGCAGAAATCACCACCCTTAACCGCCAAATTGATTTCCTACAAAGACCCAAATCAAATGTAGAGCTAAGCTCTGCTCAAACACAGGCAGATGAGCAACCGAGTATGCGCAAAGTCTATTCGCTGATCGCCCAACAAAATATCCCCCTGGCCAGAAGCACACTTGCCACAATGGCACAAAACCCAAACGATAATACCGACATTGCAGAGGTCCATTTCTGGCAGGGAGAGCTTGCTTATCAGCAAAAAGATACATCAGAGGCACGTCGTCATTTTAATCGGGTGATTAATAAATATCCACAGCACAACCGAGCTGCTGACTCTCTATTTAAACTTGCTGAGATTGCCAAAGAATCTGGTGAAATTGAGAATGCCAAAAAATTATTGGCCACCCTCAAAATTCAATATCCAGATTCAATCGCCAGTCAATTTACCGCTGACCCTCATTCCTAGTCTTTAAGCTTAGGCTGATCGTTAACCCCTAACAAGTTGGCGATCTCTGTCGGCAATGGGAAAATAATGGTATTGGACTTCTCATTTGCAATTGCATTGAGCGTCTGCAAGTTTCTAAGGTGCATACCATTCTTACTTGAGGAAAGCACATCAGAAGCTTCTTTGATTTTATAAGAGGCCTGTAGCTCCCCTTCTGCTGTAATCACTCTTGCACGCCTTTCCCGCTCTGCCTCTGCTTGACGAGCCATGGCTTTGACCATGGTTTCATTTAAATCAATATCTTTAATTTCAACCTGTGTTACTTTAATTCCCCAGCCGTCTGTCTCCTCATCAAGGATTTCACGCAACTTTGAATTTAATTGCTCTCGCTTGGTAAGCATCTCATCCAATTCTTGCGTTCCCAAAATCGATCTTAAAGTGGTCTGAGCCAACTGCGCTGTTGCATTGACATAATTTTCAACCTGAATCAATGCCATTTCCGGCTTTACAACACGCATATAAACCACGCCATTAACTCGAACAGACACATTGTCTCTTGAAATAATATCTTGAGTTGGCACATCCAACACCCTGGTTCTCATATCAATTCGAAACATGGTTTGAATGACTGGCACAATAATGACCAAACCCGGCCCTTTGACTTTCCAAAATCGCCCCAATAGAAACACCACAGCTCTTTGATATTCTGGGATAATATTGATACTGACTTTTAAAAACATCAGCACCAACACCACCACTATCATCGTTAGAAATGAGCCCACATCTGATCCCATTTTTAATTCTCCTCATCCTTAGTTACTTTTAACACCAAACCATCCATGCTTAAAACACGCACAGATTGGCCACTTTCAATCACCTGCTCACTATAAGCCTGCCATCGAACCCCTTGTAATATCACCTCACCTTTAAGTGCAATTCTCTGACAGCAAGTCCCTTTTGCACCAATAATATCATCAACGCCCGTCATGGCCAAACGAGCATGTGCTGTGCCCACCATTCTGGCCAATAAGAAAAACAAACCCATGAATATCAAACTAACCATCATGACCCAGACCCATGACAGGCCTTCATAAAAAAAGCTTGTCTCAAATAAAAATACACCCCCCAAAACCATGGCGATCACCGCTATGGCTCCTAAAATCCCACTGGGCACCATCAGTTCAGCAATGCTTAACACTGCCCCAACAAGAATCAATAAAAAACCAGCTTGATTAAACGGAATCACATGAAACCCATAGCTGGCTAAAATCAATGCCAACACCCCAATCACACCAGGAAAAACAGCACCAGGACTATAAAGCTCAAATAAAATGCCATAAATCCCCGCTAAGAAAAGCATATACGCCACCATTGGATGACTAATGACCGATAGTATTTGCAAATCCAAGGGCACCTCATATACTTCTACAGACTGCTTATCAAAAGCCAATACCTGGTTTTTTTGGCCAACGATGACTTTCATACCTTGCAACTGCGCCAATAAATCCGCAAGGTCCTGTGCAATCAGCTCAACAACACCTTGCTTTTTGGCTTCCTGTGCATTGATACTGATGGCATCAGTCACCGCTTTCTCAATGAATGACTCCGAACGGCCTGAGGATTTTGCCAAAGAGCGTGCAAAAGCCAAAATATCATTGGTGACTTTTTTTTGCATGACATGATCAATTTCTTTTCCATCTAAAGCCACAACTGAAGCAGCGCCAATTGTGGTATTTGGGGCCATGGCCGCAATGTGGGAACCATAAACCAAGAATGTTCCTGCACTGGCCGCCTGCGCACCTTCAGGGGCAACATATATCACCACAGGAATTAGACTGGCTTTCATTTTTGCAATCATGGCACGGGTACTTTCAGGGAAGCCCCCAGGGGTGTTAAGCTCAACCACCAATAATTTTGCACGCTTTTCAAGCGCGCTGGCCAGCGCTTTCTCAAAAATCTGCTCTCCAGCCACAGCAATCGGCTGATGAAACTTCAAGACCATAACATCTTTTGCAAACCCAACTGCAAAGAACAGCCCTAAAATTAAATACAAAATCCCATTCATAAATACCTCGTGTTTCTTTATTATACCTCAAACTCGGCAATACATGGGCAATGATCTAAAAAAAATTCGTTGCACTTGCACATTGATGTAAAAATTTGTATATTCAGAGCAATGGGTCGTTAGCTCAGCCGGTAGAGCATCGGACTTTTAATCCGCTGGTCGTGCGTTCGAGCCGCACACGACCCATTTCATATAAATTGTACAGTCTTATGATACATGTTGATCAACTAGAGTTAAAACTGAGCGAGCTTAAATCCAGGTGGTCCAAGCTCAGGGGGCATCTTTGACTGTCAATCTCTCACGACTTCTATCACCAGCATTGACACTCAACTTGCAGACCCCTCAAATTGGTCCAATCATGGCTTACAAGAAAAACTGGGCAAAGAAAGAACAATACTTGAAAAGCAGCTCAGTGAAATCAAGACCCTGGACCAATCCATCGAGGAATTAAATGAGCTTTTTGCCATGATCCAGGAACTTGATCCCTCCTCCATTAAAGAAATTGCTGATGACCTTAAAAAAACCCAAAGGCTGGTTGAACAATTTGAACTCAGCGCACTCTTCACAGAAGAAGAAGATTTCCTCAATGCTTTTATTGACATCCAATCTGGCTCAGGGGGCACAGAAGCTCAGGACTGGGCGCAAATGCTGCTTCGCATGTATACCCGTTTTTGTGAAACACAGCCGGGCATGAGCGTTAAATTAATCTCATACAGCCCAGGGGAGGTCGCTGGTATCAAAAGTGCCACTTTACATGTTCAAGCCCCCTATGCCTATGGCTATTTAAAAACAGAGTCAGGTGTTCATCGCCTGGTTAGAAAATCTCCTTTTGACAGCGGGAACCGACGCCATACTTCTTTTGCCTCTGTGTTTGTGACCCCTGAAGTTGATGAGAACATTAACATTGATATTCAACCACAGGACCTTCGCATTGACACCTACCGGTCAAGTGGCGCTGGTGGCCAACATGTTAATACCACAGATTCAGCTGTGCGTATCACCCACATTCCAACAGGAATTGTCACTCAATGCCAAAATGAACGCTCACAGCATCAAAACAAGGCCCAGGCCATGAATATGCTCCGCTCACGACTTTATCAAGAGGCATTGAATGAAAAAATGAGCCTACAAAAAGAGCTTGAGAAGGGCAAAGATAACATCACCTGGGGCCAGCAAATTCGATCCTATACCCTAGATCAATCTCGGATTAAGGATCTGCGCACGGGGATTGAGACACGTAATCCACAAGATGTTCTCAACGGCGATTTAATGTTTTTTATTGAAGCGAGCTTACATCAACTTGCCAAGGGAGGCACTGATTCATGAATGAGATTAACACACTTGACCAACACGCTGTTCGTCGCGCCAAGCTCGCAGATATCCGTCAAATCAGAAATGCCTACCCCTGTGGGCTCACTCCCAATACAGATGCCAATTCACTTTTCCAACGATATGACCCATTAGACAAAGAGGCGCTTGAAAACCAGCCGCATAAAATCTACCAGCTGGCTGGACGTATCATGCAAATGCGTGATATGGGTAAAGCCGCATTTCTACACATCCAAGACAGCAGTGGGAAGATTCAAATCTACCTCAGAAAGCAAGACCTGCCAGAGGCCGTCTTTCATGAAACTAAAACCTGGGACCTGGGAGATATTATTTTCATTGAGGGCCATGTGTTTAAAACCCAAAAAGGGGAGCTGTCCTTATACGCCAGCCATGGCCAACTTCTGGCAAAATCACTCCACCCACTGCCAGATAAATATCATGGGCTGACAGATAAAGAGGCCTGTTACCGAATGCGATACTTAGACCTAATGGTCAACCCTGAAACACAAAGCAGATTTCGTACCCGCTCGCAGATTATTCAAACCATTCGTCAAACCCTGCTTGAAGAAGGCTTCCTGGAGGTAGAAACCCCGATGATGCATACATTGGCAGGCGGTGCTGCGGCCAAACCATTTCTGACACATCACAATGCACTTGACATGCCTTTATTCATGCGCATTGCCCCTGAGCTTTTTCTCAAGCGCTTAGTGGTTGGTGGACTTGATCGTGTTTTTGAGATTAATCGCAATTTTCGCAACGAAGGCATTTCCACACGCCATAACCCTGAATTTACCATGCTTGAATTTTATCAAGCATATGCCACCTATGAAACGCTGATGACTTTTACCGAAAAAATGCTATCAAAAGTAACTTTTACCGCCACCGGCAAGTATGAAATTATCTATCAGGGCCATTGTATTAATATGCAAGGCCCTTACGAAAAACTGACCATGATTCAAGCGATTGCCAAATATAGCCGCCATAATGAGGATCAACTTGCCTCATTAAGCAATCTTCACCATGTTGCTTCTCATGAACATATTAATCTTGACCCAAGCTGGGATTATGGCCAGTGCCTACTGGCTTTATTTGAAGCCTTGGCAGAGCACAAACTGATTCAGCCGACCTTTATCACAAGCTACCCTCGCTCAATTTCACCTTTAGCCCGCAGCCAAGATAGCAACCCTGAGCTAACAGACCGGTTTGAATTTTTCATTGCCGGGCAAGAAATTGCAAATGGTTTCTCAGAGCTCAATGACCCTGATGACCAACGGCAACGATTTGAAGCTCAAGTGAATGCCAAGCAAAACGGCGATGATGAGGCCATGCCCTATGATCATGACTATGTAAGGGCATTAGAATATGGCATGGCACCTACCGCTGGTGAGGGCATCGGCATTGATCGCTTGACAATGATTCTCACAGACAGCCCTAGCATCCGAGATGTAATCCTGTTTCCGACGCTGCGTCCTAAGACCGAGTAATTCTCACACAGGCAGAGCCAAGCCCACTTGCCTGTGCCTCATCCAGCACCACAAGTGAGCCCTCAGTGGCCTGTAAAACAGTGGGAAAATCACACCCGGATCTAACCCGGTATAAATGCCGCTTACTTCGACCAAGATGGGAAATTCGCGTTATCACCTCTTGCCCTAAATAACAGCCCTTTCCCCAATCAATAAGACCATGTTCATCATAGGCAAGCATTTGCGGAGTATATTTACCTGAGGTGCTCTTGTCCAAAAACACCAGCCCTTTTTCATATTGAAACTCAACCCAATCTACTTTAGAGTCACCCTGAACCCATTCCCAATGCTCATTAAAGGAAAGTTGCTGCTCCAGTACCATCATCTTGACACTTGAGAAACGGCCATAAAACTGCAAGTGCTCAATCATCATCGATACCAGCGATTGATCAACACATACCCAACATTCAGAATCTGAGTGCACCAAAATCACTGCCAAAGCCAACACTTTACCCTGGTCATTACAAAATACATTCAATGATTGATTTCTCACCTCTGCTGTGGTGATCCCTTTTAAAAAAGATATTGATTTTTTACCCTGAACAGAAATCGCCTGCAAACTGCTTTTCATGCCTTATCTCATTTGCCATTTGAACCCACTGTATTTTTATTGCAAAATACCTAAAATATCCGGACCAATATGGCACATACACATCAAGACATTTACAACGCACATCTGACACACAGCGCAATCGATGATGATATTGCCAAAACACTGATCTGGCCCATTGTAACCACAACCCAGCCACTTGGCAACATGGCTTTCTTTGGTATACAAAATCGTAACATCGATCAAATCATTTCAGCAAAAGGCCAGGCGATCAAAATTGTTCCTAACGCCCTATACCAACAAGGGGACCCTTCTAGCATCTGTGCCAGATATGATATGCTTCCTTTTAAAAAAGAGCAATTTAATGCCATTATCATTCATCAGCTGCATATGCTGGACCTGAATATAAAAAGCGTTTTCAGCACACTCATGCCCTATCTGCATCCAGGCGGGCTGTTTCTGATCAGCACCCTGCTTTATGAGCCACCGATTTTCTCAGATTTCCCTGCGCTGCATGCCATTGGTGATGCCCTGAGTCAACACGGGATCCCATCACCGATTATCGAAAAACATCGCATGACCTACACTTTTAAACACAGCCTACCTCAGCTGTATTTTCTGGCCATGGGGCTTGAGGCACCGCCTGAAGAAAGCATCACCCTTTCATGGGCCATCGCTCATGGATGGAAAAAGCAACCTCAAGTCCGAATGCCTGAGTCCCGCAAATGATTCCAATACTGCAAAAACACGATTAATAAGCCACAAACGATCGCCAAAATAGCGATACCATTGAAGCACATACTGACAAATGTAACACCCAGCAAATATCCAACAGCATATACCAAACCTTGTCGCACCAACCAAGCAAATAAAGCCGCCCCTATCATATACCATGCAAATTCAAAAACAGCCGCCGCACTCAACGCAACCCAAGTGATTTGACTGGTATAAAGCACAAGTCCAAGCAACAAACAAATAGATGTGAAATAATGCCTAAATAATTGAAATACCATGTGCGTTGCCAATATAGCAAAACCAATACCCCCCACAAAATAAAGGACGGTCGCTGGCCACATCAACCATGGAGAATGCATCATGCCGTATGTATGACCCAGTAACCACTGATAGGGCACCCATGGCTGAAGTTGACTGATGCTGTAGATCACTATGCCATACAGTACGCCCAGTCCCACAGAAAATCCAGCATCATTAACCGCAGATTGCAGCGCCATCACCTCCCTGAAGGCATAGAATATTTCTTTGATGACAAAAGCAACAAGCATCATTAAAACTGCTGAGAATAACAGCATCATATAACCCACCAAAGAACCTGATCCCTGCTGCAGCATGGATACAATCGCCTGCTCCCTATCTGCCCAAACCATCAACCAGAGCATGCTCAGAATCAGCACATAAATGCTTTTATGATAAGGCCGGGTGATTCCTGAAAAGCGAACCATCAGCCCTAAGAACACCAACAATGCACCCAGTATCATCACTTCGCGCCATTTGAAGACAGAAAGCCAAGCTTGATTTGACAAAAAATTCCTAGCCTCTTCCTGTGAAATATGAATACCTGCACTGAATGCAGTGATTTCATCACCATCCATCTTAACAAACACCCGTAGTGTATCATCGCTGGGTGCTTTTATGCCTTGATATTCATTCACTGCCACCGTTTTACCAATCACAGATCGATTTGGATACTGCTCCAGTGTATCAGAAATCACACGCCAACTGCTTGCGCCCAATAACTGCCTTAACTTTTCATCGATACTAGCAGGCGCGCTTGCCGCATTTTGTTTGGCGGCCTCATAAGGCAAAATTATATTTTGAGCCAAAACTGTATGATTACAAACTCGTAAATTAAACCCATAATCTTTCCACTTAGGATCCAATGAAGCCGCTTTAACATCCCAGCAGCCTGCCGGCAAAAATAACGGCATCAACTTTGGCCACTGCTCAGGAAAATTTTGCTGAACATAATACCAATCATCCACATCTACCGATGAGGGGGATAATGCAAAATACCAATCATCAGGGATGTATCCTGCGACCTTCCAGTGCTCTCCAGCAACTGCCCTGGCCTCAGAAGGCTTGGTTATTTGCAACATGGATGGTGGCTGAATGAACATTAAAACCATCAACAAAATCACCCCCACTAAAAGCCACAAATAACTGGCCTTGCTCCTATTAGAGGGCTGCTGGGACATGATTAACCCATAATCAAAAAATTGAACGGGCTGATTGTAATTCAACATGACTGGTTTTTGATTTTGACCAGCACCATAAAAACAAATAAAAAGTGGCATCAATATTGTTAAAAAATAAATACCCTGCGCCCATGAGAAATCAAATGAATAATAACCAATTCCAAACCAAACCGCATCATACAGAATATGGGTCAAAATAGCCGCCATCACATCTACATAAATTGCTAAATAAGCCAGAAATATTGCAGGGATAATCAATTCAAGCACCCGTGCATAAAATGGATCTGCCGGATAATTGGCATGAGCCATCGCAAAAATTAATGCTTGTGCAATCATCACAATATTCCAAGCCATTCCCCCTTGCCGTTTGCGATATGCCAGCAAAAGACCAATTGGAATCAAGCGGAAGATCACCTCTTCAGTAAAGCCAGGATTAAATGCCTGTAAAATTGGATTAATTCCCTCAACCCAAGAAATAGATGCGTTAAGATCAACAGCATAGCTTGGAGGCAAGAAAAATCCCAGGTATTGATTTGTCACCCAATAATAAGCCATTTCATAAAGACAAAATGCCAATGTCGCCCCATATGCAATATACACAATTTGTCGATTAAATGGATTCTTATACCCCTCTATTTTTAGCCAACTTAGCAAATGAACGCGATCTGGGTAGACTTTTTTAATCAAGCTCACCGCTGCTAAAATGGGCAAAATATAGCCCACGGTAACAGATCCAAAAACTGTCAAGGCATTTTTAATAACCAATGCCCACTTTAGCTGAGTTGAAAAATAATATGCCATATTCTGGATAGAAAGCTCAGCATTGTTGATAGCAATAACGCCAAGGCTCAGACCACATAACACAGCACCACGCCATGACACAGACCAGTCAAAGCCTTCTCGTCTGAGCGCATAAAGGCCCATGAAAGCACCTGCTAATGCCAAGGCAAACATTCCAATCA
>VGUW01000018.1 GCA_016874185.1 Gammaproteobacteria bacterium | reverse complement strand
CTTTTTTAGATATTATTAAAATGCAAGATAAGGCACTTCTTAAAACTGCAGTTGGCATTAGTGTTGAGGGCAAGGCGCTTGATTTATCTGTAAATTATGAAGGACAGCCATTTACAATCATTCATGCCGATTCACAAATGGGCGTTGATATTATTCGTCACTCAACTGCCCATCTTCTGGCAATGGCCGTTAAAGAACTTTTTCCTCAAGCACAGGTGACCATTGGGCCTGTGATAGAGGATGGTTTTTATTATGACTTTGCTTATGCTCCTGGATTTACTGATCAGGATTTGGAAAAAATTGAATTACAGATGAAGCGGATTGCAAAGAAACAAATTCCCATTCATCGCTACACATTATCAAGAAATGAAGCTTCTGCTTTTTTTAGAAGTATCGGTGAGATTTATAAATCAGAAATCATTGAGCAGATCCCAGAAGGGGAGACCCTTAGCCTTTATAAACAAGAGGGTTTCATTGACTTGTGTCGTGGCCCACATGTTCCTCACACTGGATTTCTAAGTGCCTTTAAATTAACTAAATTAGCAGGCGCATATTGGAGAGGGGATTCAAATAATGAGATGCTTCAGCGAATTTATGGCACTGCGTGGGCGACTCAAGATGCACTTGAGCATTATTTAAAAATTCAAGAAGAGGCCAAAAAACGTGATCATCGTTTACTGGGCAAACAGATGGACTGGTTTCATTTGCAGGAAGAGGCGCCGGGGATGGCATTTTGGCATCCCAATGGCTTTAAGGCCTATGCTCAGCTTGAGGCACTGATGAGAAAAATCTATCAAAAAACAGGCTATCAAGAAATAAGAACACCTCAGATCATCGACCGATCCTTGTGGGAGAGGTCTGGGCATTGGGATAAGTATGCAGAGAACATGTTTACGATTGAGGCTGAGAAGCAGTCAATTAAGCGAACCTGTGCGGTTAAACCCATGAGCTGTCCAGGTCATGTGCAAGTGTTTAATCAGGGTTTGAAAAGTTATAAACAACTGCCTGTGCGCTATGCGGAGTTTGGATGCTGTCATCGAAATGAGGCATCGGGCACGCTGCATGGCCTATTGAGAGTTAGAAGCTTTGTTCAAGATGATGGACATATATTTTGCACTGTTGACCAAATTGGTGCTGAGGTCAATGCTTTTATTCAGCAAACTTATGCTGTTTATGAGTTGTTGGGATTTAATCAGGTCATTCTTAGATTGTCCACTCGACCAGAAAAGCGTGTTGGCAGTGAGGAAGTCTGGGATAAGGCTGAAAACGCCTTGACTTCGATTCTTGAGAATTCAAAGTATGATTATCAGGTTCTGCCAGGTGAGGGTGCATTTTATGGTCCAAAGCTTGAGTTCTCATTAAAAGACTGCTTGGGCAGGGTTTGGCAGTGTGGTACAATTCAAGTTGACTTCTCAACCCCGCAAAGACTTGACGCTGAATATGTTACCGCCGAAGGTAATAAAGAGACACCCGTGATGCTTCACCGTGCTATCCTTGGAACATTTGAGCGTTTTTTGGGCATTTTGATTGAGCAAACTGCAGGACATATGCCATTTTGGTTATCTCCGCTACAAATCGCGATTCTGCCCATAGGCCAAGAGCATCATCAGTATTCAAATCAGCTGAAAAATGAGCTAAAGGCAAATGGCTATCGAGTTGAAATAGATGACAGGCCAGAGAAGATCGGGTATAAGATACGACAACATACTTTAACCAGAACCCATTTTATGTTAACAGTGGGTGATCAAGAAGTGCAGACTCGAACCGTTAGTGTTCGTGATAGTCAAATGAAACAATATGGCGAAATGGGAATTGATGAGCTGCACGTATGGCTTGCAAGCATGCCCAATCCAATTGAAGCAGTGGAGAGTATATTTTAATGAAAAAGTGCCGAATTAATAATGAAATTAAAAGTCCAAAAGTACGGTTAATTGACCAAGAAGGTGAGCAAGTAGGCGTCGTTGATATACGAGTGGCACAGTCGAAAGCCAAAGAAGTTGGATTAGACCTTGTTGAAGTCTCGCCTCAGGCCGATCCCCCTGTTTGTAAAATACTGGACTATAACCGCCTTCGCTACCAAAAGAAAAAAGAGTTAACCAAAAACAAAAGTAAGAAAAAGGAGGTTAAAGAGATTAAGCTTCGTCCAGTGACTGATAAAAATGATGTGATGATTAAGACAAAGAAGATCATTGATTTCTTGCAAAAAGGTCATCGGGTTAAGGTGTCAATTTTTTACCGCAGAAAGCGTGAGGTTGTTCATCAGGATTTATCAGCCAATGTGCTGGATCATATCATTGCAGCAACCGAAGAGTTTGGAAAGGTTGAAACGCCGCCAAAACTTGAAGGCCGCAACACCATGATGATTTTGGTTCCTAAAAAAGCAAGTTAAGGCTTGACAAATCAAGGGTTCTTGTTCAATATAATGACATTTATGAGGTTTAATGAGGCATGAAGGTAAAGTTAAAAACCAATAAGGGAGCAGCAAAGCGATTTACTGTTAAAGCAAATGGACGTATTAAGCGCAGAAAAGCCTATCGCAATCACATTCTTACAAAGAAAGCTGTGGATAGAAAACGCAGGTTGAGAACACCAGGAGCTGTTGTAAGCGTCAGCGATGCGAAAAACATCAAACGTCTTTTAAAGTTAGTGAGCTAAGGAAATTTTATGACCCGGATTAAACGAGGTGTAGTTGCTAATCGTAAGCACAAAAAAATTCTTAAAAAAGCAAAAGGTTACTATGGTGCACGTAGTCGCGTTTTCCGAGTTGCTAAGCAGGCAGTGATTAAGGCTGCAACTTATGCATACCGTGACCGCAAGGCGAGAAAAAGAGACTTTCGTGGCATTTGGATTATGCGCATCAACGCCGCAGCTCGTCAGTGTGGCATGACCTACAGCACATTGATCAATGGATTGACCCATGCTAAAATCCTAATCAACCGTAAAATGCTTGCTGAATTGGCTGTTTTTGATTTTGACGCCTTCCAAGGAATTTGTGAGCAAGCTAAAAAAGCAAGTTAATGCTGGATCTACAACGCATAGAAAATGACCTGATTGAGAAATTATTGCACTGCCAGTCAATGCATGGTCTTAATCAGGTCAAATCTTTTTTTCTGGGTAAAAAAAGTGAAATTGCAGAAGGATTAAAAGCGATCCCTCAAATTAATCCAGAGGATCGCAAAGATTACGCCAAAAACCTGAATATTACAAAGCAGAAGATTGAAAACCTAATCAAATTGCACGCTCAGACATTGGAAGAAAACCAGATTGCAAACCATCTGAGACATGAGCGGCTGGATGTGACTCTGTTTGAGGCTCATCCCAAGGGCTCTGCTCATTTAATTTCCACAGCCATTTACGATGTCGTTAAGATTATGCAGTCAATGGGCTTTGTTTATCAAGAAAACGTTGAAATAGAAACCATCTTCAATAATTTTACAGGCCTGAATATCCCTGAAAACCACCCGGCTCGTGCTGAGCAAGATACTTTTTATACCACTGATGGTAGGGTTTTGCGGACACACACCTCCTCTGTGCAGGTTCATGTCATGCAAGAGCAGCAGCCCCCCATCCGTATTGTTTGTCCAGGCAGGGTCTTTCGCAATGATCAGGATCGAACACATTCACCAATGTTTCATCAGCTTGAATGCCTTTGTATCGATACGCATGTTAATATGAGCATGCTTCTTCAGACCATTCGTGAATTATTTCGGGCTTTTTTTGGGAAAGAGATTCCAATTCGTTTGCGGCCTAATTATTTTCCGTTTACTGAACCTTCAGCTGAGGTTGATATTCAATTTGAGGGAAAATGGCTTGAAGTATTGGGCTGCGGCATGGTTCACCCCAATGTTTTTAAAATGAACGGGATTCCTGAACATTATCGTGGTTTTGCTTTTGGGGTGGGTATTGATCGATTGGTTATGCTGCGCCATGGCATCAATGACCTTCGGGAGATTTTCGAAAATCATCCAGGTTTCCTTGAACAATTTCGTGGATAAAAAATATGCGCGTTACAAAAGATTGGCTGTCACAGTGGATTGATTTGCCTGAAAATACGGCAGCCTTAATGTGTGAATATTCTATTGAAACAACATTGATGCATCATGCATTAAGTATTGACCCAAATGTGCGAGTGGGCAAGGTTCTTAAGGTGACTGAGCATCCCAATGCCACTAAACTTAAGGTTACTTCTGTTGATGTCGGGTTAAAGCAGCCATTATCGATTGTTTGTGGTTGCCCAACGGTGTGTGAGGGCATGGTTGTTCCTGTTGCCTGTGAAGGAGCAAGGTTGCCTGCCGGTGTGATTAAAAATTCCATGCTTAGACAGGTTCAGTCAGAAGGTATGCTATGCTCTTTATGTGACTTGGGACTTGAAAAACAAAGTTCTGGCCTATATGCTTTGCCTCACACTGCGACAGTGGGTCAGAAATTTGCTGATTATTTGGGAGTCAGTCCTGAGCTTTTTGATTTTGAGCTGACGCCTAATCGCGGTGATTGCTTCAGTGTGCTGGGAATAGCGCGTGAACTTCATGCGATCACCGGTCATCCCATTCGATTCCCTCAATACAAGCAGTACCCTGTTCAAAGGACAGATCATCAACATGCATGTTTGGTATTTGGGCAAGTAAGGATTATTAACATACAACCTAAAGCGCTGCCACTTTGGATGACTTTGCGTCTTGCTGCAGCAGGAATTGCCAGCCATCATCCCGTTGTTGATATTATCAATTACGTGATGCTCGAAATTGGTCAGCCCATGCATGCTTATGATGCTGCACGAATTAATGGTGCGCTTAAAGTCCACTTGCTGAATGATGATGCATCATTTTTAGGGCTTAATGGTCAAAGATATGGATTAAAATCAAATGACCTGGTTGTGAGTGATGACAGTGGTATTCAAGCCCTTGCCGGGGTAATGGGTGCAGATTTCTCAAAAGTGGATCACAGTACAACAGCGGTTATTTTAGAGTCAGCTCATTTTGATATGTCAAATGTCAGATCGGCTAGCAGTCGACTTCATCTTCACACCGATGCCAGCATTCGTTTTTCAAGATTTGTTGATCCATCCTTGCCTCAGATAGCACTGCAATATGCTGTAAGTTTGATGGTGGAGTATTTGAGTGCAGATATTGATGGTGCTATTAAAATCAATGATTTTAATTATGAGCCGATTGCCGTGAGTATGTCACATGAGCATTTAAATGACGTTTTAGGAACTTCGTTAAGTTTATTTGAAGTACAAGGTATACTGAAAAGACTTGAAATTCATCCAATTGCCGATGAGCATTATCTGATACCCAGCCATCGCTCAGCTGATTTAAAGCATGATCATGACCTGATTGAAGAAGTGATCCGATTGTACGGATTTAATCGTCTGCCTCAATTGCCATTGGAGCTTAAAGTCCAGGCTGAGGTTCCCCACTTGCTGAACATGCGGGAGCAAGTGACAAATAAGTTGATCGCCCTGGGATATCATGAGGTAGTTACTTATGCATTTACCTCCCTTGAGCAAATTCAACTTTTCGATGCTGATTTGGATGCTTTGGTGCAGTTGGCAAATCCCATTAGCACCGAGCTTGAGTATATGCGCCAATCCTTACTCCCATCGATTCTTAAGGTGGCATCGGAACATTTTAGAGTAGGGCAACCCGATATTAAGTTGATGGAAATTGGTAAACGCTATTTTAACAATCAAGAAATTCTATCCTTAGGAATGTGTCAGGTTTTTGATCATGCGGATGTGCAGAAAGGGTTCGCAGAGTTTTCTAAACAATTCAGCCAAGTGATTAAAAATAGCATTGCATTCATGCAGGCTCAGTTGACAGGCTTTCATCCAGGTGTTTGTGCAAAGCTTATTGACGATTCAAAGTGTTTAGGTCATATCGGCCAGCTTCATCCCAAATTGGCCCAGCAAATGTTTGACGGAAAGATGGTTATGCTTTGCCAAATGGATTTGGTTGATGTTCCTTCTGCACAGCAATACAAGGCCTTTAGCCGTTTTCCTAAGATCAAAAGGGATGTTGCGTACTTAAGTAAAGTGGATTTGCCTTTTGGTCAAATTAGGGAAATCATCATGAAGATGAATGTTAAATACTTGCACAATTTTCAAGTATTTGATATATATTTACTTAAGGAAAGCAGTCAGCTATCTATTGGAATTCGTTTTGTTTTTTCGTCAATTGAGTCAAACATAACGGATGAGCAGGTTCAGCGACAACTTTTTAAAATCAACCAACGCCTAAATGAAGTTCTAGGTATAACTGTGAGGTAACGATGTCTTTGACAAACATGAATCAACTAGACAGCGTAAATGGACTTACCGAAAATAATCCACCAGCCACTTTAACCAAAGCAGAAATTTCTGATCGTTTGAATCAGGCTCTGGGCTATAACAGAAATCTTTGTGAGGGTATTGTTGAAGCATTCTTTGAAAATATTTCACAGACTCTTGAGCGAGGTGAGCAAGTAAAGTTCTCTGGATTTGGTAATTTTAATATCATTGATAAAGATTCAAGGCCGGGTCGTAACCCTAAAACTGGCGAAGAAAAAGTCATCTCAGCCAGACGTGTCATAACATTTAAATCAGGTGGAAAGCTAAAGGCCCGCGTTGTTCAGCTTGATCCCAAGTGTGTAGGAATTGAACAATTTGAAGAAATGGAGGAATAATGATTAGCCAGATCCCGGTTATACCTGAAAAACTTTATTTTACGATTGGTGAAGTATCTAAACTTATTAATACACCCACTCACTCGATTCGCTACTGGGAAAAAGAAGATGCTCGTAATCGTTATGGTGTTATTAAAACTAAAAGATCCAAGGAAAATGATCGTAGGGTATATGCACGTGATGTGGTATTAACATTATTTCAGCTAAAAACACTCATTGCTGATCATGAACATACTGTGCCTGGGGCTCTTAAGTTATTGTCTGCTAATCGAAGACCGAAGATATTAAAGCCCTCAGAGTCTAGATTTGTTGCGACATTAAAAATGGTAGAAACAAAGATCGAGCGAATTCTAATTGCAATTCAAAATTGAAGGATCGGGGCGTAGCGCAGCCTGGTAGCGCACTTGCATGGGGCGCAAGAGGTCGCAGGTTCAAATCCTGTCGTCCCGAATTATATTTGACAGCCAAAGTAAAATTCTGTAATCTCCCGTTAAGGGACGATATGAAAAAATTATTGGCATTATTGTTAGCAGTTTGTTTCTCGATGACAGATACGATCTCTGTTTACCTTTTCTTTTACTCCAATATGCATCAAGTTTTCGCGATTTTAGCCCTTTGCTTTTTGTTTGTTAACGTACTGTTTCGTCAGTATAAGTTTTTTAAGCGCTTTGTAGATGAACAGAGCATGAGCACATTCATTTCCATGCCATACTCATCATGGGCCATGAATCTGCTGCTTCTGGTTGTTTGTGGCTTTCTTGCTTACTTTCCACTAGCGGCTCAGCTTTATTCATTATTGCTGTTTTTTCAACATCATCAATTAACAGTGTTTTATTTTCCATCGATGATGACATTCATCGTTTCAATTTCTGCAGTTGCAAACATCCTTAAAATTCGCTCGGACATTATGACTTCATGGCATGCATGTCAGAAATATTATGAATCATTGTTAAAAGATGCCCTAAATCATCCAGCGGCTAATTTATATCTGTTATTACGAGGAGTTACATTTGTAACCGGTTGTTATCTTACCCTTTTCTCTTATGAATTGGCATTTAATAGTATGATGTATCTGTTGGCACATAGCTCACATTTTTCTTTTGTTGCGGCAGCTGTATTCCCATCCTACGCTCTGCGACTTCTGGTATCCCTTCCCCTGATCCTCATTTCAGCAAAAATTTTTGTGCAATACTTGCTGCGCATGGATAGGGCCATTTATTCTTTGCTTAAAACCAATAAATTTTCCAATACCAATATCTCTTATGTTAATGTATCAAAGCTACTGATTACTTGCGGAATTAAAACGGTTGCTGCTGCCAGGGTATCAAACATGGCAACCTCGGTTGTTTTTTCTGCTAACTTGGTCAGTGAGTTAGATGACTTGAATTTTCCTGAGGTTGACAATGAATCTCCATCCAAAACTAACAAGCAGGTTCATTAGCGCTCTGATACTGCTTTCATCATGTATGTTTGCAGCCACAGAGCCTTGCGCCAGTGAGATAATTGACATTTATTTGTCCAAAGATTTAAGCGCATCCATGGTGATTGAAAAAGGCAATCAGCTTGAGCTGAATATACCCAAGGCAATATTTAAAGGGCTTGGTCAGGTGCGCCCTAATTTGCTCAAGTCAATTTCAATTGATCAAAAAGCCAATTCATATCAAATGATCTTAACTGGTCACTTAATATTAAAAAGTAGAATTGTTAATTCTGAAAAAGGGGCTCAAATCATCATTAAAGACCATGCTTGTGTTAAAAAAAATGAGCGGAAAATTATTGTGATTGATGCTGGTCATGGTGGAAAGGATCCAGGCGCTATCGGGGTTAATGACCTTATGGAGAAAGATGTAACCCTTGCTGTGGCCAATGCGTTGGCTCAATCACTGTCTCAGTATCCTCACTTTTCTGTTTTTCTGACACGGAGTCAGGATGAGTATATTAGCTTGCGGGGAAGGATTTCTTTGGCACAAAAACATGAGCCAGATTTGTTTATTTCAATACATGCTGATTCAGCACCTAGAAAAACCGCAGAGGGGATGTCTGTCTATGCACTTTCAGTTGCCGGTGCAACTTCAGAGCAGGCAAAGTATTTAGCCGATAAGCACAATAACGAGCTGACAAGCACAAACAATGTCTTGGATGGAATAATTTTTCAATTAACACAACGTGCCAGCATTGTTTCATCCATACAGCTTGGTGCTAAGATTATCGCCAGTGCGGGCAAGGTCCCTGTCCACATCAATCATGTTGAGCAGGCTGCATTTGTTGTCTTAAAGGCATTTGACATTCCATCGGTTCTGGTTGAGATTGGTTTTTTGTCTTCTCCGGAAGATGCCAGAAGATTATCAAGTGCCCAGGGTCAAAGAAATATTGTGGCGATGATTGAAAGTGGTATATTCAAATATTTTGACATTAGAATGTTTGATTATGTCGTCAGTTCAGGTGACACAATCGCTGGCATTGCCAGAAAGTTTAATCAGTCTGTTCCGATGCTTTTGAAATTAAATCCTCAAATTAATCCCCATCAATTAAAAGTTGGATCTGTTATAAAGATTGAGAAAAAATAATGAACCCGATTCAGATATTGCCATTATCAGTTCAAAATCAAATTGCTGCAGGAGAGGTTGTTGAGCGTCCTGCTTCGGTTCTAAAAGAGCTGCTGGATAATGCCGTAGATGCCTGTGCTACTCAAATTGATATTGAGATCGCATCAGGTGGTACAGCCCTGATAAGGGTAACAGATAATGGCCAGGGTATTGCCAAAGAACAATTACCTTTGGCCATAATGCGCCATGCCACCAGTAAAATCACAAAGATTTCTGATTTGGATCAACTGGAATCGATGGGATTTAGGGGAGAGGCATTGGCAAGTATTGCCTCAGTATCTCGATTTCGATTACAAAGTAAAACATCGGCGTCAAATTTGGGTACTGAGCTCTCTTTGGATGGAAGAGAGGATGCACCTGAGATGAAGAACATCAACCATCCCACAGGCACAAGCGTTATCGTTCGTGATTTATTTTTCAATGTACCTGTCAGACGTGAATTCTTAAAAAGTGAAAAAATGGAGCTTCGTCAAATCAATGACATGATTCGCCGTTTTGTGCTCATTCATGCCACAATTGGATTCTCTTTGACCTTGGATGGAAGAAAAAAATGGGACTTGACCCCTGCGCATAATGACATGGAATACAGATTGCGACTTCAAAAATTCATGCCCGATCATTTTGATGAGCTATCACAGTACCATGAGACTCAGGATCAGTGGGTTAAAATAAGAGGTTATTGCGCTCCACCTGATATATCTCGTGCGCAGGCTGATTTTCAGTTCCTATTTGTTAATAATCGCCCCATTCGTGATCAAAAATTGGCCTATGCTGTTCGTCGTGCTTACCAGGACCTGATGTTTGGTCAACGACATGGCATCTATTGCATATGGATTGATCTGCCGCCCAGTGAAGTGGATGTTAATGTTCACCCCAGAAAATCAGAGGTTAGATTTAAGCATCCTGAGTTAATTTATACTGCTTTATATCGTTTTAGCAATCGTGCTGTGAATCAACCCATAGCGCCAAAATTATCAATTGCAACACCTGCTTTACGAAATCAATCACAAGTTATACAACCCAGCTCTGATCAAATTGCACAAAAATTAACACTTGACTCTTTTCAATCAGCCCCTTTTTTAGCAAAGCCCAAAGTCAATCCCATGTATCAATCATCATTTGTGCATACAGAGGTTCCAAAAGCAGTGGCACAAATGCCAGAAGTGGGTATTTTAGGCTATGCAATTGGACAGCTGCAGGGGATTTATGTGTTGGCGCAGAACGAGCAAGGACTGGTGGTGGTGGATATGCATGCTGCGCATGAGAGAATTTTACTTGAGCGGTATAAGAAACAGTATGATGCTCAGGGTATTGCCAGGCAAAATTTACTGATTGCGGTTGATGTAAAAGTGACTGATGTTGAGATGAATACTTATCAAGCTTACAGTGCATTGATAAAGCACATGGGATTTACAGTGCATGAAAAAGAAGATGGGTTGACCCTCACGCAGGTTCCTGTGGATTTAAACCTGTCATCCACAGCGCTGGCCTTTAAGGATTTAATCAGTGATTTGCATGAACATGGACTTGATGAGAACGTGCAACAAAATGTTCTTAAGATATTGGCAAATATTTGCTGTCATCGAGCGGTTCGAAAAATGCGGCAACTATCGCTACCGGAAATGAATCAACTGTTGCGCGAAATTGAGCAAACAGAGCGCTCAAGCTACTGTAATCACGGTCGTCCGACATGGTCTGTGATTAGTATCAATGACTTGGATAAGTATTTTCATCGAGGTGAGTGATGCTTGTCTTTTAGGGGCTAAAAAGGTAATATAGCTTGAACCAAGGTGCCTTATTTATGAGTGATTTATCCCAAGTATTAAAAGTAAGTATTGAAGAGGAGTTGAAAAAATCCTATTTGGATTACGCAATGAGCGTGATCGTTGGGCGTGCCTTACCAGACGTTCGAGATGGCCTGAAGCCTGTGCAAAGACGCTGTATTTACGCAATGAATGATTTAGGGAATTACTGGAATAAAGCCTACATGAAATCCGCACGAATAGTCGGTCATGTCACAGGTCGATATCACCCTCATGGTGATGGCCCTGCTTATGATACAATTGTGCGTCTGGCCCAACCCTTTACCATGCGGTATGAGCTTGTTGATGGTCAGGGTAACTTTGGATCAGTGGATGGGGATTCGCCTGCCGCCATGCGTTACACCGAAATTCGGATGAGAAAGTTAGCCCATGAGCTAATTGCTGACCTGGATAAAGAGACTGTTAATTTCTCACCAAACTATGATAATACCACAGTGATTCCAGATGTGTTTCCCACCAAGTTTCCAAATTTATTGATCAATGGTACTGCAGGTATCGCTGTGGGCATGGCCACAAATATCCCGCCGCATCATTTGGGTGAAATCATGGAAGCGTTAATTTATATGATTGATCATCCAAGCTGTGATTTAGAGGATCTATTGTCAATTATACCCGGTCCGGACTTTCCTACTGGGGGGATCATTAACGGCATTAGCGGTATCAAAGAGGCTTATCGGACAGGCCGGGGTAAATTCTATACCCGTGCTCGTTCTGAAATCATTGATATGGGCTCTGATAAACAAGCAATTATCGTCAATGAACTGCCATATCAAGTGAATAAAGCTCGGTTGATTGAAAAAATTGCGATCCTTGTTCGTGAAAAGAAAATCACGACCATTTCTGCGATACGTGATGAATCCGATCGAGAAGGGATGCGGATTGTGATTGAAATCAAGCGGGGGGAGAGTGCTGAGGTAACATTAAATCAATTATACACGACAACACCCATGCAAAGTGTTTTTGGTATTAATATGGTTGCCTTAGATGGCAATCAGCCCAAATGTATGGGCTTATTTGACATTCTAGCGGCATTTCTTGATCACCGCCGTGTTGTTGTGCGCAGAAGAACCCTTTATGAATTGAAAAAAGCAATTGAACGGGGTCATATTCTCGAGGGCCTGGCTGTTGCAGTATCACATTTGGATCCTGTCATTAAAATGATTCGAGATGCCAATGATCCACAGGAGGCAAAAGAGAATTTAATGGCCCAGAAATGGGAAATAAAAGATCTTGCGATATTAACAGAGGCCTCAAAATTGTGTCGACCTGAGTTTCTCTCGATGGATATGGGAATGACAGGTGATGGCTATTACATCATGAGCCCTGAGCAGGCGCAGGCGATTTTGGATATGAGACTGCACCGTTTAACTGGTCTTGAGCGGGATAAAATCACTGAAGAGTATGCTGAGATCTTAAAACGAATTGAGTATTTAAACATGGTGCTTGGAAGCTACAGTGAGTTAATGCGAATTATTCGTGAAGAGTGCACTGAAATTAAGGAGCAGTTCACAGACAAGCGTCAAACTGAGATTTTAAAAGATTCAGTGGAGTTGAATGATCTTGATATGATCCCCAATGAACAAGTGCTAGTCACGGTTTCATCTGAAGGCTATATTAAAGCTCAGTTGCTTGATGTTTATCAAACCCAGAAAAGGGGCGGCAAAGGTAAATCTTCGACAAAAATTAAAGATGAGGATTTTATGCGGTATTTGCACCTTGCCAATCGCCATGACTGCCTGCTTTGCTTCACCAACAAAGGCCGTTTATATTGGCTGAATGTTTATGAAATATCATTGGGCTCTCGTCAATCCAAGGGTAAGCCGCTTGTAAATTTTCTGAGCCTATTGCCTGAAGAAGTGGTCAGCACCATACTGCCTGTTTCAGACTTTGAAGATCAATCTCAGCTATTGATGGTGACAGCCTTGGGTTATGTTAAGAAAGTTGATGTCAATGTGTTTTCCAAGCCTCGTTCCAGTGGAATCATTGCCTGTGATTTAATGGATGGTGACCAGTTGGTGGGTGTTCTTCAAATTCAGGGCAAGGAAGATGTATTGCTCTTTAGCAGTGCCGGTAAGGTCATTCGTTTTGAGCATGAACAAATTCGAGTCATGGGACGTTCTGCCAGAGGTGTTCGTGGCATGAGGCTTCAAGAAGGTCAGCGGATCATCACAGCCTTGGTTGCAAATGAATCAGCCAGTATATTGACTGCCTCAGAGAATGGTTACGGTAAACGCACTGCGCTTGAAGATATTCGCAAAGTCAATCGTTCGGGTCAGGGAGTAACAGCCATGAGCCTTAATGATAAAACGGGAGTATTGGTTAAAGCTGAAAATGTTACTGAAGAGGATGATTTGGTATTAATCACTGATCAAGGTACCTTGGTACGAACCCGTGTGAGTGAAATCCGATCAGCAGGTCGTGTCACACAGGGGGTTAAGTTAATTAATTTGTCGGCAAATGAAAAATTAATCGATATTTGTCGCATCATGGAATCCGAAGATACGATTGAGGAAGATGATCAATCTTAGTCCAGGCCCGGCCCCCCTTCCTAAAGCAGTGATGACTGCATTTAGCAAAAGCATCAGCAACAGTGATCTGATTCATTTGTCGCATCGCTCAGAGCGCTCTCAAGCATTTATTCTTTCTCTAAAAACACGTGTCAGGCAAGCATTAAACCTCTCAGATCAATATGAGGTGCTATTTTTATCAGGCTCAAGCCGTGAATCGACTCAGAGAATTTTTCGTGATTTGGAAAGCTGTGGAAAGGGGATCGATCATTATGTTACCGGCTATTGGTCAAATTGGGCCAGCACACAATCTCAAAAAACCCATACACCTGCTTATGTCCATGTTTGTCTTAATGAGACGATTGATGGCATTTTCTTAGAAAATAATCACGCATTGCCTGTGATTGCAGATGTAACAAGCTGTATTTTTACCACAGAATTTCAATCACAAGCAGCCATTTGGTATGCTTCAGGACAGAAAATATTTTCGATGGCTGGTTTTTCATTATGCATTGTTGACAAACATCATATTGATTCATCCATGTCATTATGCCAATACATGGTTTCAAACTCATCATGTGTAACACCGCCGATATATGGGATGATATTGCTGGATCATTTTTTAGAATGGCTTGAGTATCAAGGTGGTATTAAATGGCTATCGGTGCAAACGCAAAAAAGGTCTGCAGCAATTTATTCAATTCTTGAAAAAAAAGAAGTATCCTTGGTCAGTCCAGGTAAGCGCTCAGCGACCTCGATTGTTTTTCATGGAAAAAGTCCTGAGCAAAATCGTATATGGATTGAGCAGATGCTTGCAAACAATGTTGTGGGATTTAAAAATCACAGTGCTGTAGGTGGTATGCGCATTATGAATTTACCAGGGCTAGAACAGGGTGCTTTTGACAAACTGCTTTGCCTTCTGGAGGCGCTTGCATGAAGCCTCATCTAATCATAGCGATTGATGGTGTGGGGGGGGCTGGAAAGACGACAGTAGCGCATCAATTGGCATTAAGGCTTCAGGCAAATTTACTGCCAAGTGGTCTTTTATATCGATTTTTAGCGTGGAAGACTCTTCAAAGAGTGTCCTTGGATCAGGCGCTCATTGAAGTTCCCCAGCTGAATTTTATAATCAATGCCACTGGAGTATCTGCTTACTATCAAGGCCGTGATATTTTTGAAAATTTAATGAGCAATCAGGTTGGCGCTGTTGCCTCTGCTACGATTGCTCAGAATGCAATGGTAAGAGATACCCTGTTGCCCATACAACGAAGTTATGCGAAAGAAAAAATATTGGTGTGTGAGGGCCGGGATATGGCAAGTGTTGTATTTCCCGCTTGTGATGTTGCCATTTTCTTAACAGCCAGTATTGCAGTAAGAAACCATCGTCGCGGAATTGTTAGTCATGATGAAAATTCTGAACTTGGCGCACGAGATTTACAAGACATGAATCGCAAAATAGCGCCATTATGTATTCACCCAAAATCACACATCATTGATACATCCATGGCAACCTTAGCACAAGTGATTGATCATATTATCGACTTAATACATTAAGAGGTTGATAAACGAGTGAAAAGGGTTATAATGGCTAATTGGACGGCTTGCCGAGTACTAATTAACCAAGGTCATTTATGACACAACTTTCACACGATGTTTCATTTGCAGAGTTATTTAATCAAGCGAATGAAAATCAATCCTATAAATCTAAATCTTTAATTACTGGTAAAGTTATTGCAATTGATCATGAGCAAAATATTGTGCTTGTTGATGCAGGACTAAAATCAGAGGGAATTATCCCGTTAAGTGAATTCCAAGAAAAATCAGGTGAATTCAAAGTCGCAGTTAATGATATTGTTGAGCTTATGCTTGAAACTGCCGACAATGGTTATGGTGAAACCTGTCTTTCTCGGGAGAAAGCGGTTCGAGCCCAGGTTTGGGAGCATCTTGATCATGCACATCAGCATGGGGAAAACGTACTGGGCATCATCACTGATCGTGTTAAAGGTGGCTTCACGGTTGATCTTAATGGGGTGCGAGCATTTTTACCAGGTTCTCAAGTTGATCTAAAGCCTGTTAAAGAAATGGATGGTGTATCTGAGCAGGAAATTGAGTTTCGTGTGGTTAAAATGGACCGGAAACGAAATAATGTGGTGGTATCACGTCGTGCAGTTATTGAAGGTGAAGGCAGTGAAGAGAGACAGAAAGTTTTAGATGCCCTTGAAGAGGGCGCTGAAGTGAAAGGTGTGATTAAGAATCTTACCCACTACGGTGCTTTTATTGATCTGGGTGGTATTGATGGATTGCTGCACATCACTGATATGTCATGGAAGCGATTAAAACACCCAAGTGACCTGCTGAATGTGGGCGATGAGATTCTAGTAAAAGTTCTCAGTTATGACAAAGAAAAGCCTCGGGTTTCACTGGGCCTTAAACAGTTAAGCGGTGATCCTTGGTATGAAATTATTAAAACCCATCCCGTGGGTTCTCGGCTGTTTGGGCGAGTCACCAATATTGAAGAGTACGGTTGTTTTATTGAGATAAAAGAAGGGATTGAGGGCTTGGTTCATATGTCTGAAATGGATTGGACCAATAAAAACATTCACCCCAGCAAGATTGTAGAGATTGATCAAGAAGTTGAAGTGATTGTGCTTGATATTGATGACTCAAGACGACGTATTTCACTGGGGATTAAGCAGTGCATGCCCAATCCTTGGACTGAATTTGAATCCAATCATGAGGTTGGACAAACCATCACCGGTCAAGTTAAGTCATTGACTGACTTTGGTCTTTTTATAGGACTTGAGGGTAATATTGATGGTCTTGTGCACTTAACTGATATTTCATGGACACAGCCAGGTGAAAAAGCCATTCGTGAATACAAAAAAGGCGCTGAGGTAAGTGCTGTAATCACGGCAATTGACTCAGAGCGGGAGAGAATTTCACTCAGTATTCGTCAAATGAACAATGATCCATACGAGGATTTCATTTCAGCTCATCCGGCTGGAAGCAAGATCACAGCAGTGGTTGAATCTGTTGATTCAAAACGGGTCATCTTTACATTGCCAAATCAATTGTTTGGCTCTATTAGACGTTCTGATATTACTGATGAAGTCATTGATGTTGGTCAGAAAATGACTTTATACATTTCTGGACAAGAGCGAAAAAATCATTATGTTCCATTGTCAGTCCATCCAACTGAAAAAGGTGAAAAATCACACCAAAATTATGTTGATGATATGGCTCCTGCAACATTGGGTGACCTCATGAAAGAGAAAATGAAACGCCACAGCGAAGAATAATTTTCAAGGAGCAAGGATGTGGGTTTTTTTGTTGTTGCTTGGTTTATACCTGCTTTATGCCTACAAAAAATACTCACATCTTTTGACCTTTTATATACCAGTTTCCTCAAACGCTGAATTTAAACCGATTGCAAATAACAATTCTATAAAATCATTGTATGAAAAAGCGCAGCAATACCAAAAAGCGCAATTAAATACTGATGCAGCCAGTTATTATCGCTTATTGCTTGCTAAAACAAAGCACGCCGATATTGCCTATCAATTTTGTAAATTATTGGCAAAAGATGCCTGCTGGCCTGAAATTCATGCAGTGAGTCAGCTTTATCAATATGATCCTCGTTTATTGCATATCTATTTTCACAGCGTTATCGCTCTTAAAAAATACGATATGCCAGGAATCGATAGTGAATATGTGTTTCATCCGATGCATCCTGCTTTTGACTTTGATCAAATTGATTTGTCGCTGAAGAAGTGGACTGTTACTGTATTATCCAAAATCTATTTAAAATTTTATGAAATTTATCAACTGGTTTGTCAGTTTCCCTCAAGGCTAAGAATGCAAATTTTCACCTCACAAATTCTTAATGACCCAAAACACGCTTTTGATGTGATTATTCAAAATCCGCTGCCTGAATGGCTCATCATTGAAAGTGTTACGGATTTGTATCAATTTGCCATGATAAATCATATCATATTAAAAGATAGCATGACATTGATCTGTGCTGAGTGCCATTATAAGCTTGTGAATTACCAGTTAATTTGTCCAGGGTGTGGCGCATTTGAAATGTTTAATGAGATTTTACATATTGAGAAGCTGTCGCTTGGAGAACTTTTATGAGACATCATTATAACATTTATGGATATGGCGCTATGGGCTCTGCGATGGCGCATCATTTATATTCCAATCAGCTCAAAGTGTCTGTCAGGCCCTCTCCATATGATAATATAAATAATATTCCCTCCAATTTATTAATTAAAGATACAGTGGACCCCAGACAGATCATTCATGTGATTGCAACAAGTCATAAAGGCATAAATTGGTGCTTAAATATGATTGACATGGATTTTCCTCAGGGTGAAAAAAATATCATGATTTTGACAAAAGGCCTAATGATCTTTGAAGGCCAGATCATGCCTATTTCATCCTATATTCAAAAAAAATATACATGTCATCATTTAGCAGCCCTAACAGGTCCATGCATTGCTTACGAAATGATGCAAGCTGAGCCAACAAGTGTTGTTATTTCATCCACTGACGTTGAATTTGCTCATCAATTACAAAGTCAACTTCAAACCTCCCATTATCATGTGAAAACCAGCACAGATATCACAGGTCATCAATGGGCAGCTGCATTAAAAAACATATATGCAATTTTAATCAATGCCAGTTCAGCGTATAGTTTTGCCACACAAGAAAACTTCAATGCCGCATTGTTTCACGCCGTACATCAGGAGCTGGCCTGCATAATAGAATACCTGGGTGGAAACAAAGAAACAGCATTTGGTTTATCAGGTCTTGGTGATATATGGGTTACCTGTAGGAAGGGAAGAAACGGGAAGTTTGGATATCACTGGGGAACAGCGCCGTTGACACCTGCTCAAATAAATTCAGCAATATTTCAGCAGGCGACTGTTGAAGGTTATATGTTAACGCTAAGCATTGCCAATCATTGGCTGAGGTCCTCTCACCTGGCGCAGTTTCCAATCATCACACTTACCATTGCTGCGTTATCTCAAAATCAAGCTTATGCCAGTTTGCATCAAATGCTGACAAGATATGTTTAATAGGTATTTTTAATCAGTTAATGATAGCCCATCACTGCATGAATCTGTAATGGTCATTGAATCATCGCTTAAATGATCCATCACAAGTCAAACAACTTCAGTTCAGTGATTTAAGAGGATTGACATGTTCTCAAATTGTACTCATACTGAAGAAGTATCAGCTTTAAGGAATTGAAAATGTTAACTTCGCGAGAAAAAGCCACTTTTGATTTTATTCAGGCCTATTGTTTGGAATATAGGATGTCACCCACGACAACAGAAATTGCCTCGTTTTTGCAAATTAAATCGCGCGGAGTTGTTCACAGATATATCAAATCTCTTGAAGAAAAAGGCTTAATTCGCATGATTAAAGGCAAATGGCGGAATATAGAAGTCATTGAGCAAATTGAATCCGGCGCAATTCCTTTGCTTGGCTGCATCGCAGCTGGAGAGCCTATTGAAGCCATTAACGAGCCTGAGGTCATTCAAATATCAAGTATTTTCTCTGGTCCCGGACGATATGCATTAAGGGTTAAGGGTGACTCAATGATTGATGAGGGTATATTTGATGGGGACATTGTGATTTGTCAATCAGCAAGTACAGCTCGCAGTGGTCAAATTGTTGTAGCCCTGGTAAATATGCAATCGGCGACTCTTAAGCGTTTAGAGTGGAATAGTGAGAATACAATTGCTCTTATTCCAGCAAACAGCGCTTATAAAACCCAGATTTATCCTGCGCATCAAGTGAAAATTCAAGGAATCTTTATCGGACTGCTTCGATATTCAAAGTAATTTAATCCTTAAGACTGCTTAAAAATCGCTCAGCATCCAGTGCGGCCATGCACCCGGTCCCTGCAGAGGTAATGGCCTGCCGATAGGTGCTGTCCATCACGTCACCAGCAGCAAATACACCGGGGATACTGGTTTGTGTACTGTTTTGCCCTTGTCCGGAATTCACAACCAGATAACCATGGTTCATCGCCAATTGGTTTTGAAATAATGCAGTGTTAGGAGCATGGCCAATCGCGATAAAGACTCCTTGCACCATAATGGTCTTCATGTTTTGAGTTTGATTGTTTTTGATTTGAATTTTATGCACTCCCTTTGGATCTCCTATGATCTCATCAAGCTCGTAGAAAACATGAAAGTGCACATTGGTTTTGTGTTTTAATCGTTCTAGCAGGACTTTTTCACATTTAAATTGATCTCTGCGATGGATCAGATGTACCTCAGATGCGATATTGGAAAGATAAAGAGCCTCAGTGATTGCCGTATTGCCTCCGCCAATTACCGCCACAGGGAGGTTCTTGTAGAAAAATCCATCACATGTTGCGCAAGCTGATACACCTTTGCCTTTAAAGGCAGATTCTGATTCCAGTCCTAGATATTTTGCACTGGCACCTGTGGCAATAATTAATGCGTTTGCTGTATAGATGTCTTTATCGCCCTTAAGAGTCAATGGCTGGTGATTTAAATCCACATGATGAATGTGGTCATAAATAATATTTGTACCCATTTTTTTGGCATGCACTTCCATTCGATGCATTAAATCAGGACCCATCAATCCATCGCTGTCTCCTGGCCAATTTTCAACCTCAGTCGTGGTCATCAGTTGGCCACCAACTTCATGACCTGTTATAATGGCAGCCGCCAAATTGGCTCTGGCAGCATAAACACCTGCAGTATAACCAGCTGGACCTGATCCAAGAATAATTAAATCAAAATGTATGGACATACAGCTACCTTCATTTTTGTCATAATGCCATTGTTCAATGGCCATATCAAGATTCATTGGCTTTAAACACCTTGATGTTGGGTATTTATATCAACTTGATGTCTGTGGGTGATTTTACATTAGGCTGCGTAAGGCATATAATGGCTGTGAATTGATGAGGAGTGTTTGTGCAGACTTTTATTCATGAAATTAAGACTATCATTTATGTGCTTATTGCATTGGTTTCTGGTTTTTCTTTATTAACCTATGATGTGAATGATGCAGGGCTGTTTCATGGGAAATCCGACCTACAGCCATTCATGAATCATCTAGGGAGTTTTGGGGCTTATTTTTCTGATACATTATTTCATTTGATCGGTTTAAGTGCTTTGTTATTTCCGCTTTATTTTACATATATGGCCTATCTAAGTTTAAGAAAATTTAATAAAAATAGGCCTTTTCATCAAAAAGTCGGCGCGGCTTTTTTTGTGCTGGCAATTTGTGGACTGATGAGTCTTTTTGCAACGAATGTGTTTAACATTCATTTATCAGCCGGCGGTATCCTGGGTTTTGAAACCAATTATTGGCTCATCCTTTTATTTGGTTATACTGGCGCAGTGTTAATACTTAGCTCCATATTACTTATTGCACTAAGCTTGACCATGGGTCTATCCTTCAAGAGTGCTGATCAACTTATCCGCATGGGATCATTAAATACCTCAATCGCATTGACAGCAATGCAAAAAAATTCGCAGAAGCTGGTGCAAAAAGCAAATTCTCAAAGTGTGAAATCGACTTTAAAAACCAATCCTGTCTCTTCCAATAAACCAAACACTGCCTTGCTGGATCAACATCAAGAAACCCCTCAAGTTGATCATGGTAATTTGGAGCAAATGGCTCAAATTCTGCAGGCGACATTGGCTGAATTTGGCATTGATGCAAAAGTTGTAGAGTATCATCCTGGACCGGTTGTAACACGTTTTGAAATTGAGCTAGCTGCCGGTACTAAAGTTAGCAAAATAAGCACGCTGGCAAAAGATTTGGCTAGAAATCTGTCAGTGGTGGCTGTTCGTGTGGTTGAAGTCATTGCTGGCAAAAGCACTATCGGGATTGAGCTTCCCAACTCTAATCGTGAGGTGGTTTCTTACCGTAAAATTCTAGAATCAAGTGCTTATCAAGACTCAAAAGCGCAATTGCCATTGGCTCTGGGTAAAGACATCTCCGGTCATCCGGTTGTCGTAGATTTAGCAAAGATGCCGCATTTATTGGTGGCTGGCACAACGGGCTCTGGAAAATCAGTTGGTCTTAATGCCATGTTATTATCATTATTATATAAAGCATCACCGGACGAGCTTAGATTGATCATGATCGATCCCAAAATGCTTGAGCTTTCAGTTTATCAAGATATTGGCCATCTGCTAACACCGGTGGTGACTGACATGAATGA
>VGUW01000017.1 GCA_016874185.1 Gammaproteobacteria bacterium | reverse complement strand
GCATTTGTCGCCAATTTCTAATAGCTTGTTTGAGTGATATTGAGTTAAAAACAATGTTAGCGAATGCTGATGCAATGCATGAGAGCATTGGTTGAAAATCTTTACTAATTTCAATAGATGACGTTCCTATTTTTGTTAAAAAAATACCATTAACCAATTTAGAGTGGAAATCAAAAAATAGAATGTCGACAGGAAATGTTTTTGATTTGCCCCTTCATTATCAATATGGCGTTGGCTCAGCAGGTTTTTTGCATGGCGTGAGTTGGCAACACATATAATGACAAATAATTGGGTTGCTACTGGACAGAATGAACACTTTCCCTTGATGTATCATTGGCGTTTATTGCCTTGTGAACAAGATGAACTCAATATTAACTATTGGGAGAATTCTCCCGCAATTAGACAGCGTGTTGAAGCGCTGAATCAGGCTACTACTTGTATCGCTGTCTTTCTTGAGTACATTCCAAAAAATCTACATCAATATTTACAAGATGAAATGGCAATTGGTGAGCATCATGCTGAAAAAGCATTAACTTGGATTGATAGAGACCTGAAAGACATCAATGAGTTTATGTTAAAACAAAACTTGATTCATTTTGATGCTCATTTTAACAATATTCTCACTGATGGTAAGAAACTTTATTTAACTGATTTTGGTTTGGCTTTATCTTCTATGTTTGAGTTATCAGAAATCGAAATGAATTTTTTCAAGCTACATCAGACATATGATAACGCTTGTGCTTCTGTTAATTTATTGCGTAGTATTATTGGCAACTTATTTGATCGAGAAAATTGGATAACTAAACTTCAAGAATATCTTCAAGGCAAGCTTGATATCACATCTCCCCAGATAGCAACAATAATCAAAAAACATGCAGGGGTTGCAATGATCATGGATGAGTTTTTTCAAAAACTGCAAAAAGTAAGCAAATCAACGCCTTATCCTGCAATACAACTTGAAGTAATCAGTAAAAAACGATGAGTTGAGCTTTAATATCACGGTGGGTAATGTTTTATGAGGAGGTTTAGTTGTGCATAATTTTATACGTCTAAAGACGGCCATGTTGAGATAGATGTTAATTTGGCAAATGAGACTGTTTGGCTGACACAGCAGCAAATAGCTGATTTGCTTGGCATTCAGCGACCAGCTATTACTAAACATTTGAGAAATATATTTAATTCAAAGGAATTAAACAAAAATTCAGTATGTTCCATTTTGGAACCCGCTGCAAATGATGGTAAGTTTTATATTTTCTTCCAGCTTTAAAATTAATAAATTAGATAATCTTTGGGTTGTTGCAACAGTTCAAAAAAATTTCGATACAATGTTTTTTTGACATAATCTAACGAAATAATTAAAAAAATTAGCCGTTTTGCAATTTTTTGTCATTTATAGCTTGACGTTTATATGCTCTACGACTAATTTAATGAGTAATATAAGCAATAAGTGTCAAGTATTATGAGTGCACTAGAGTTTTTCGAGAAGCATCCTGTATTTACTCGGGAAGAATTTTGCAATTTTATGATATCGCGGGGTACAACAAATTCTCATACCCAACAAGCGACCTTGTCTTATCATTTGAAAAAAAAGCATATTGTTCGGATTCAGAAAAGTTTTTATGCGAAAATTCCATTGCTTGCGCGAAATAATTTTGAATCATATTCAATTGATCCTTATTTGATTGCGGGAAGGATAAGGCGGGATGCTGTGTTAGCATACCAATCGGCTTTTGATTTTCATGGGGTGTCTTATTCGCTGCATCATCAATATTTATTTATGACACGTCAGCCTGCTCGAGCCTTCGAATTTCGAGGAGAAAAATATATCAGTTTGCAATTTCCTAAAGTGTTGATAGAGCAACACCAGGAAAATTTTGAGGTTATTACGGTCGAGCGACAGGGTATGGATATACAGGTCACCAGCATCGAACGTACTATTGTGGATGTATTGGACCGTCCAAAACATGCTGGCGGTTGGGAAGAAGTCTGGCGGTCTGTTGAGCATATACCCATTTTAAATTTGAATAAGGTGCTTGAGTATGCAAACCTCTTAAATAACGCAACGACCATTGCTAAGTTGGGTTTTTTTCTTGAGCAGTTTCAGCAACAATTTGATGTTAATGAATCTATTTTAAAAAGTCTTGAAGCCAGAAAACCTGGTAGTGTGCATTATCTGGAGCGCGGTAAACGTGAGCCTGGAACATTATTATCTCGATGGAATCTCGTCGTTCCAAATTCCATTCTTAAGCGTGAATGGGAAGAACCCAATGAAAATTTCTAAAGAAAAATTACAACAGGAAGCCATCGTCACTGGTTTCAAAATGGAGCATTTGGAGAAAGTTCATATATTAATGGATTTGCTATCAGACTTTTCTTCCTTTCCTCAACTAAAAAACAAGATTGTATTGAAAGGTGGCACGGCACTAAATCTATTCTTTTTTAATTTACCTCGCCTGTCCGTTGATATTGATTTAAATTATATCGGTAGTGTTAATCGTGAAATCATGCAGAATGAACGCTCCATCTTGCAAAAAACGATCACCGCAATTTGTGAACGCCACAATCTAATACTTTATAGAAATTCAAATCGTCATGCTGGTGGCAAAATGATTTGGCGTTATCCCAGTGCATTCGGTCAAATGGGAAATATTGAAATCGATTTGAATTTTATGTATCGAATGCCTTTATGGCCAATTGAATTCAAATCAAGTTGTGCTGTGGGTAGTAAACAGATACATCATATACCGATTTTAGACCCACATGAATTATCTGCTGGAAAGCTCGTTGCATTGATTGATAGAAAAACGGGGCGTGATTTGTTTGATGCCTGGCATTTATTAACTAGCACGAATCTTGATATGAAAAAACTACGTCTTGCCTTGATTATTTATTCTGGAATTAGTCGTAAAGTGGACTTAAGAAGGCTAACACCCCAAGACATTGGGGTAGATGTGACTGACTTAAATAACCGCTTGATTCCATTAATTCGAAAAAAAGAACTGGCCATGATTGGCAGGACTTCAGACTGGGCTAACTTTCTGGTGCAGGAATGTCAGAAAGCGTTTCATCATTTTTTACCGCTGGCAGAGAATGAAAGAGCATTCCTGAATAACTTGTTGGATAATGGCATTATTACACCTGAGTTGATAACAGATGACGAGAATTTAGTTGAAAATATAAAAGTGCATCCTGCGGTAAAATGGGTGGCTCAGCAGGGTATGAAAGATTCATAAAACTACCCAAAATGTGCCAAAAAAAATAAGACCTTTCATTTAACTCAGTAAATACAATAAGTTAGTGAAATTTGACGCGGGTTCGATTCCCGCCGCCTTTACCCATTTTCTTAATCATCAATCAATATCAAGGATCACACAAAATCCAAATAGAACAAGGGTTTTAAGTCGTCTTTTGTTTAATCGATCTGTTTGGTTCTGTCGGAAATAGGAAATCTCTGTTTTGGTGCCCTACAAAAAAGGAGCACCATGGTTGGTTTTCAAAGTCATTTTCCAAAAGATTGAATATTGACAGTGCGTTGAAAGCTTGCTGTAAAGCTGATGGGGATTATTCAGTGTTTTAGAAATGGGCCATTCATTGCGCAGCACAGCTTAATCAGTCCTTCAGAAAAAGAAAGAAAATGGTAGGTATTGGCTGGAGGATCAACGAAACCTATATCAAACTAAATCGGAAGTGGGTTTACCTTTAGAACCCTTTTACCAACTATGCTCATGATATCGGGCAAAGTTTTAGGACCAACTGCCGATGGTGAGCAAAGAAGTAACTCCCAGGCAGCATTCACTTGTGCGCTCACATCTATTGCTCAGCTATTGATGATATGTTTGGCATGGTTTGCTATACTGGGATTGCTCCTGCAAGTTTGCGGATTGGATCAGTTTTCCTCATTTACCAAGCCTTCATCGAAAAAAACGAATAGAAACCAAAGCAGCCAATTTGCTTAAGAAAAATGTTTTGTAATATAGTGTTAGCACCTTATTTTGGCATTAATAATAAAAAACCTAGAAATATCATCACCAATGATATACCATCACCGCAAATAGGAGACACCAATGAATAAGACTTTTCTAGCTATAGCAATGACTGCGTTAATGGGCCTAAGCGGCTGTGGTGGCAGATCAGCAAATCCCGTGATTATCTCACAAAGCGGTGACCAACAACTGTCCTGTAAGGGTCTGAAGTTCGAAATGGAAAACATTAAAGATGACATCCAAAGACTGTTACCAAGCACAGACAAAACTGCACAAAACATCGCACTTGGTGTAGCTGGTTCTTTTTTATTGGTCCCTTTGTTCTTCATGGACTTTAAAAACGCTGATAAAGCTGAGTATGATGCCCTCAGACAGCGCTATAATTACCTATTAGCTATCGCCATCTCTAAGAATTGCTCCGTAAAATCTAAAAAGCTTCCTTCTGTTGAGCAAATGAAAGCTGAATACAAAAAACAACAAGCAGCCGAGTAGATGATAAGGCCCTATTGAGTGATAAGTAGGGCTTTTTAATTTATTTGATACCACTGGCCTCTTGCCTCGTATGTGTAAAAAGCCAGAAACCATGTCCTTCGGTGCTTGCCGCCAATAGTCCCTTAGCACCATTGTGCTCACAATCGTTTGTTGTTGTACCATCGTTTCTCATAATGGGTTCTTGCGCTGGAGGTAATGCGATTTTATGATCAGGATGAGCGATGGCTGCACAAAATATATGATGGTAATAGGACACATTTTCTGCAGGGTGATTTTTTTGATAACGTTGGGTCATTCATGCTTTTATTTTCTCTTTGTCTTGCGTTGAAATACTGTTTGTGGATTTATCTGCCAAGACTGATTGCAATCCATCTTCGACACATCATTCGCATTTTAAGATCTTTCGCTCATGATCTATGGTACAGCTCCCATGGTTGTTTTGAGTTCTTAACCAAAACGTACGTGTTTTTTTATATTCTGACGGAGTAACAAAGAAATATCCCTGAATTTTGATATGGCATTGATTGTAATGGTTTACACAACCATTTTTATCATGTAGATCATTACAGCGCTCCCCCATACAGTTATCACTGGGTGCCTGTTTCAGATGATATAACTTACGTAGGTTATGCTTCAGCTCCAATTCCTTTTTCCCTTCGTCAAATTCCAACAATGAGGGAAATTTTAATCCAAACACCGCAACACCGGACACAAGTAATCAGTTAATGCAAAAGCCTTTAGTGCTTTGGTAATTTTCGTGGTGGTTTGATTTTCCTGAATCCTCAGTGTTCGACACTGAATTAAGCGTCGGCTGATAGATGCCTCCTTAAAGCTGAGTTTTTGTTGGAGTATCTGCGTGAGATCAAAACCGTGGGTTTCTTTTTTTAAATTGGGGATTTGATCGCAGATATCTTGTTTTTATGAGCTTGGTGTATCCCAAATGATTTACCCCGGTGCTCATTCTGTCGAAAATTTTCTACACCGTTCAAGGCAGCCTTATTCAGGGCGTAGCTATGTGGCTGGTTCGTAAAATGGCCTCCAAGTAGGCATTACTGTATTTTGTAATTGCCCTTTTTTAAGCATGGGATGTTCTTAAATTCCTGCAATCTTTGCATCTTAGGCCTAAAATATGGTTATTTTATCATATTTTAATACCACGATGGTCTTCATCATGTTATTTATGTATTTTGCCCGCCTAACATCAATCAGTAAATGTGAAAATCCAAACATAAAGAATAGGTTATTAATACACGACAGTGCTTTTGTATGGGGGCCTGATTTATCAATATTGACTTTTTGAGGAAGCCCGCTGAGGCCGCTTTTTTAAAAAACCTCAATACAGCTTGCGATCCTGAGTTTCTGATAGCATAAAATCAATGGTATTTCCTTTTGTATCAGCAGCATGATAAAGGTAAACCCACTTCCGATTTAGTTTGATATAGGTTTCGTTGATCCTCCAGCCAATACCTACCATTTTCTTTCTTTTTCTGAAGGACTGATTAAGCTGTGCTGTGCAATGAATGGCCCATTTCTAAACCACTGAATAATCCCCATCAGCTTTACACTCATCCATTAATGCTTCGCGGGAGCTCAGTGGATAAGCAAGCTTTCAACGCACTGTCAATATTCAATCTTTTGGAAAATGACTTTGAAAACCAACCATGGTGCTCCTTTTTTTGCAGGGCACCAAAACAGAGATTTCCTATTTTCGCAATTGAAGAATCAGGGTCCCAAACACGCTTTATCCGCCGAGGGCTGTAAGTGTTCACGCAACTGAGCGAGTTGAGCTGTTCTCACTTCATCAAGTTTTTTAATAGCGGCATAGTCATCCCGCGCATCCTTCGTCGCAGCATACCGCACACGATTCTCAACCAAAATGGGGGGGGACACTCGCCCCCGCCACCCGCGAAACACGCCAAAATCAGAACCAAGACTGGAATCAGCAGGCAGTGGCGGATAAAAGACTCCAGGCAACTTAGGATTATAAAAAGTTAAAACACGCGGTAATTGAGATTCTGTAAATGTGGGGCAGGGACTAAATGGCCGATCCGGCCTACAGTATTCCTGGGAGACATGTGCTGGAACATTGCGCTGGGCTTTACCTATATTCAACCACGCGGCAGCGATATTGTCCAAATCCTTTGCATGATGCCATGCAAAAAAGCCATCAATGTATCTCTGATAGGCATCTTTTAGAGGTTTAAAATCAAAGTGGGCGCTTTGATGTTCTTCACCGTTTTGTTGATAAATGAGTCCATGAGTTTCTATAGCATCAGTCAAGGTTAACATTTTTGCTTTGGTTTCATCATCCATGTATCGTATAAGCATAGAGCACATATGGGTATCTTTCGCCCAATAAGCATATTCATAAGCAGAACAATTGAAGGTTCTGCCTGAATAATCGGTAAATTCTTCTTTATGTCTTAATGCTTTTTGAATTTTTGCAGCATCACCTGCATAAAGATCTGTAAACAATGTCTCGGCTTTATCTTGCATGCCGTAAGCTATAGCCGGCAAAAATTTATTTAATAAAACGGCTGGTTTAAAAAGGGAGCGCATTCCTTTTGAAAGACTTCCTAAGTTTCGCATATCAACTATACTTAATTTCTTTTGGATCGATCGAAAGATTTCATCAGGCAGATCACTGATAACAGTGACTTGGTTGTCAGGTGGCATAAAAACCTTATATAACAATAAATTAATAAATAATATAACAAAAATAAAAATATATTGCAATGGCTATTGTTTTATCTGTAGCGGCAAAGTTAAAATGCCCCCCCTTGGATCGTTATTCGTGTCTGGGATTAAAAGATGACCTACTAATGAGAACTAAAATGAGGTAAGAGGGGGTTGTTGATTATGTGTGCTCAAGAGCTAAAACGTGTACTCAAGGAGTTATTGATAAAAAGATAGCTCAAATGATTGCCGCACAACACTTATGGTTAACCGCTTGACAAATCAAACGATTGTTTAAAAAATTTAAATTCAATGGATCACAGGGATTCATATCAAAAGGTCGAGGTCAGCCCAGTAACCATAATAATTATTATTACGATTTTGCACCAACATTTGCAGCAGAAAAACTTTTTCAGCTCCACAATATTAAAATGCGTAAGTAGACTTTATGAAAATTGATGATTGAATGGGGTTTTTGCAAAGCTAAAAAATTGTTCAAATACATCCCCTGGGAGGTAGATGTTATAAGCGCTTTGCGGTTATGCCATTAAAACCGGAGAATGCAAATCGTCAGGAAAAACCCAAAAGATGAATTATTAAATCTTATATTTAGTTTTTATGAAGAGCAAAATTATCAAAAAATTTAGAGTTCAGTTATAAAAATATGATTCACCCAATCAAAACGAATACTAAAAGATATGGATTACGCCATGCAAGCGTGAGGGGGGGGGGAAAGATCTTGATGGTCAAGTATTTATTGCCCATCAAGGAAAAATCCTTGATTATTCTTGCCAAAAACGAGCTTGACTTAATCCTGATATTATCAATGCCAAGGTGCTAAGCAAGGAAATTAATATGGTTAGAAAACAAACCCAATATAAACCAAAAGCGAATCATCTGGGCGTTTTTTGTGATCAATCAAGAAAAGGCGAAATCAATCGCTCAGATAAAGATCTTTCAGGTTTAATTTTAGGCCAGTAAGTTATAATACGGCACATCCTTGGGGTCTGAGGGGATTGTCCCGCTATTATGACAAAACCAAAATGGTCATATTAGAATTTAAATGGGGCCTGTCCCTAAACCACAGGAGTGGATTCACCAAAAAGGTGACATTTGTATTTTTCTCTAACAGAAGCGCAGATATTTTGAGTGTTAAAGGGTTTTTGCATCGGTTATTCAGAGAATCTTTAGTTCTTGTAAATATCAAAGATTGATTTATAATTTGCTTAAGTTGAGGAATGTTTGGCTGGTTTGGTGGATATTTCTAAATAGATGCATTGAGAGTTTTTTTATTTACTATGAGTTTCTTTGTTTTTTTAAATGGCTATTGTCAATTGGCAAAAATCAAATGGATGCCAGCATTGTCTATGCATGAATATTTTATTCGATTTGTGATATTTGATCGAAAAACTCAGCCTTGCCTTGCGCATTGTAAAGATATCTTAAGAGTGAGCTCAATATTGGCCAGATACAATTCGTATTACAAATATTTAGGGTTTTAAAGATGGTGTTGATGAACTGAAGCAGCGCCTCAATTTATGGTATTAAATTTTATCTCTTTAAACATATAAATAAAGCATTTGGAGTTTTTATGCATTATTATCGCACACACACTTGTCATGATTTAAGGTTGGAGCACGTTGGTGCGCAGGTTCGGTTATCTGGCTGGATTCATCGTAAGCGTGATCATGGGCGTATATTATTTATTGACTTGCGTGACCATTACGGGATTACCCAAATTTTTTGTGAAAAAGATCAGTCTTTTTTTAAAGAGCTTGAAGCTCTGCGTCTTGAGTCAGTTGTAACAGTAACAGGTAGGGTCATTCAAAGAACCTTAGCAACACGAAATCCAAAAATGGGAACAGGGGATATAGAGCTATCGATTGAAGATATTGTTATTCAATCTAAGGCAGATGTATTGCCCTTGCAGGTAAACTCAGATCAGGAGTTTCCTGAAGAGACCCGCTTAACTTATCGTTTTCTTGATTTACGACGTGAAAAACTGCATCAAAATATTGTTCTTCGCTCGGCAATTATTGCCTCTTTGCGTCGGCGTATGATTGATGCAGGATTCATGGAATTTCAAACCCCGATTTTAACCTCCTCCTCTCCTGAAGGGGCCAGGGATTTTTTGGTACCCAGTCGGTTGAATCCTGGTTTATTTTATGCACTTCCACAGGCGCCCCAGCAATTCAAGCAGTTATTGATGATATCTGGCTTTGATCGTTATTTTCAAATTGCTCCTTGCTTCCGAGATGAAGATGCGCGCGCTGACCGGTCTCCAGGCGAATTTTATCAACTTGATTTTGAGATGGCCTTTGTCACTCAAGATGATGTTTTTAGTACGATTGAGCCTGTGCTAACAGGCGTGTTTAATGAGTTTGCCAATGGGAATCTGGTGGATACTTATCCCTATAAACGCATTCCATTTCAACAGGCCATATTGAGTTATGGAACGGATAAGCCTGATTTAAGAAATCCGCTTCGTATTCAGGATGTGACGGAAGTGTTTTCCGGATCGGATTTTGCTATTTTTGCAAAAGCCATCGAGAACGGGTGTTTGGTTCGAGCCATCCAAGTACCAGGCTGTATCAATCAGCCACGGAGTTTTTTTGATAAGCTCAATAATTGGGCCAAAGATACAGGCATGGCTGGGCTTGGCTATATTGTATTTGATGCAAGTGAAGCAAAGGGCTCAATTGCTAAGTTTTTAACTCAAGCCCAGATTAATCTGCTTAAAACCATGACACACGCACAGGAAGGCAGTGCTGTTTTCTTTGTGTGTGATAAGCCGCAGGTTGTTTGGAAATATGCCGGATTTGCAAGGACAAAGATCGCAACAGAGCTGGATTTGATTGAAAAAAACGCATTTCGGTTTTGTTGGATCGTTGATTTCCCTATGTATGAGCTGGATGAAGTGACAGGTAAAATTGACTTTTCGCACAATCCCTTCTCCATGCCACAAGGGGGGATGGAGGCCCTTGAGACCATGAATCCTTTAGATATTAAGGCCTATCAGTATGACATTGTCTGTAATGGGGTAGAGCTTTCTAGTGGTGCAATTCGTAATCACCTGCCTGAAGTGATGTATAAAGCCTTCTCTATTGTGGGCTATTCTGCTGAAACTGTGGAGCAGCGTTTTGGTGGGTTATTGAATGCGTTTCGATTTGGAGCTCCACCTCATGGTGGTTGTGCTCCTGGTGTGGATCGCATTGTTATGTTATTGGCAAATGAACCTAATTTGCGGGAAATTATTGCTTTCCCCATGAATCAACAGGCTCAAGATTTATTGATGGGGGCGCCTTCGTGTGTGGATGTGTCTCGGTTAAAAGAACTTTATTTGGAAGTGAAATTACCCCCTGAAAAATCGATCGTTTAATTGGTTTAGATTCTGTTCTTTCATGATTTAAGTAAAAATCCCTTGAATTATGGGTGTTTTAATTTTTATTGGCCAACGGGCTGTTTCCAGCTGAATTTTATTTTATGTCTTTGGTATAAGCTGATTTAATCAGTCATTGAAGATCTTGATCAATCGAGGGATGGGGGCTGAGTTTTTTGCTTGTGCTTGGTTTTGGCTTGTTAATCAGTTAAGTTAGAGTGTGCATGATAAAAAGCAAGAGGTAGATGTATTGAAAGTGATTGATCTTGAGATGGGTGCGAAAATTTTAGGTGGGGATGAGCAAATGGCCAAATCGATGTTGGCGATGCTGGTATCTACTTTGGATGAGACGCATGAGAAACTCCTGGATGCTTATCAAAGTAAGCACTATGATAGGCTTGAGTTTGTTGTGCATAAGCTGCATGGGGGTGCTGCTTATTGTGGGGTTCCTCAGCTGAAAGACTGTGCGAAAAGACTTGAATATGTATTGAAAAGTCAGGATATGGATCAGTTGGATGATGCATGGATTGCATTGAGTCTGGCATTAAAAAGTGTTTTGGAGGCTTATTCCCGTTTGGATGCATGATGTTTTCTTGTAAACAAAGTAAGAATCAGGCATTATAGCTTTTAAAAATTTTTTATTGCCTTATGCCAAAAGAAAAATTAAAGCTATCTGAGTATTGGAAGGATCGTGCAAAAAGAGTTCGTCAGTTTCTAATCTCATCTCAAACTGAAAAAAAGACAGAATGCCAGATGTTTGTTCTGGCCAACGGTTTTGTGAATGCGCCATTTGATAAAAGAGAGTCCAGGGATTTATATGGTTATCGCTTAAGTCCACTGGTTGATATGAATCATGGGTATATTCGCTCACAAAATGGTTTTGTTTTAAATGCGCTAAAAAATCGCAAAGACAATGAAGTTAAATATGCACAATATTTGCAAAAGAACATTTTGATTCAATCTTTCAAGGAAAGGCGGATGTTCATTAACTCAAATGAAAAAGAAAAGTTGACAACGGAAGCAATCTGGAAATATGGAGAGGGTCAATATGGTTATTATCATCCGCAGGAGGGTAAAGAATTCCATTTCGGGTATGATGCCCATCCATCTGGTTTGGCAGATATTCTAAGGCATGAAGAGAAAATGCCTGGTAAATTCACGCAATTAATTGGGAACATAGGGGCCCGTTTGGATTCTTATACTGCGATGAGAATATTGCTAGAAGTTTATCCTAATTTTTTATTAACAGAAGCGGATACAAGACCCGTGTTAGGAGATTACTTGGAAGAGATTTTTGACCACAATATCGAATCTCAAGTCAAGGAGGATATTGCTTTTGAGGTAGGGGATTATACAGGAATTTATCGCATGTACGCTCAGATGATTGTGGATATGGATTTGGCCATCATCACCTCAGATTTTGGCTCTGTGTTAAGGCCTGAGATTCTGGAGGTTAAACAGTGTTTTATTGAGCAGGTCAAACAGTGTTCTGATCAGAGGATCATGAAGGTGACAGAAGCACTGCAAAGGGTTGCAGACATGATGATTTTGTGCCCGCCTAAAGAAACCTCTCTTCCAGGACTGCCGATAGCTGGGTTGTATAAAAGCATGTACTGTACGTTTGCCATGAATGGATTTTTTAAGGCATTTGAGATTGCTCAAGAAATTTGTCCTTCCCCCAAAATTCAGGTTTCTATTAAAAGTTACTTCGAGTGGCTTGCTCAGGTTTGTGCGATTGCTCCTTCAACAGAGTGGGTGGATCATGTTAGTCAAGCCAGGGAGGAGGTTGATGTTTTCTTTTTTGATTTGCATCCCAATAATGTACTTGAAACCCATCAGTGTGCCAATGATCTGAAGACATTGATTTCTCGAATGGGGGAATGGAATGATAAGCCTCGGGTTTTAGTTTTGGATGTGACTTTAAACAGTTTAGAAGATCCAGAAATTCTAGCGCTACATGCCATGGCACAGCCCATGTTTGACAGAGGATTGATTTTGATTTTATTACAAAGCTTGACTAAATTTGCTCAGCTTGGTCTTGATAAAAGAAGTGCTGGTTTGATTGTAATATATTGCAAAGAAGAAAGGTGTTTACGGGATAGGCTTGATTCAGTGCCTGATCTGCAGGCGCCAGATGTGTTAACGTGCCAGTATTTTTCATATTTTTTAAGGAATAATTCGGTTCGTTTATATTTAGAAGTAATCAATAGAAATGTACAAAGTCTTTATAAAAAAACTTTGCTTCTGGCCCAGCAACAGGAGGTTCTGGTATTTGATCATTTTCAATTAACGCTTCAGCAAGATGACAAAGCATGTTATGTTGCGCTTAATATGAAGGGGTTGGCTGCCCAATTTCCAGTTGAAGATGCATTAACCGCTGATCAGTGCCAAAAGATGCTTGAGGACATATTTGAAAGGCTTTTATATCCTTTATTAACTTATGAGAAATTGCCCATTTCTCAAAGAATGAGTATTGGGTTTACTGCAGCAAGCATCAATATTGTTGAAGATAGCATCCGGATGACTGTTGGTATTGAGGCGGAGAGTCTTCTTGAGCGATATGCTCAAGTTTTGGCATATGCTTTTTTTATTTTAAACCGTGTGGAAACAAACATCGTATTTAACGAAGCTTCTTATCTTGAGCAGGCAGTTAGATTTTATAAAATTCCTCAAGATATATCAGGTCAAATGCTGAAAGTGTTTCATGATGATGGGAGCTCTAATCCAAATACAACTGGTTTTTATGACTGTCAATTTTATACCCGCAGTGGGCAGCTGATTGATTTCTCTCAGGCAACCCTTTTTCAAAAGCGGATGGCACTTGCAAGTTTTGGTCAGTTAAAGTTAACTTTTTGCAACGATGTGCGCAAATGCGAATTATCCAGTTTACAAATAGTCACTAAAGATCCCTATTCATTTTCATATGGTCCATTTAAGGTTCACAAGCCAGAAGGTAGGGTGGAGGTATCGATTATTATTCAGCAGGATAAAATATTTGTTAAGCAGGCAGGTCTTGAGGGGCATGAAAATAATATGGTGTATCAAAAAGGGCATGTAAAGCTTAATTTTTCTCATATGATGAGACATGATTGTCTTGACTGTATTCAGGCCAATCATTATGAGAAAAAGGATACGTTTCATTCAGTACCCGTTGATGATCGTTGGCTTCGGTTTGAGAATGATCAGTGGGTTTTAAAGCCAGATAAATGCTTTTATCAGAAGAATGGCATTCGGTTATTTAGTCGGATTTTAGGTCAGCATGTTAGGATCGAACTTGAATTTTGGCGTCAAAAAACAGTATTTAAACGTTATTTAATGAGTAAATTTGGCAGTGTGATGGAATTATTTTCAGCTATTAAAGCCGAGGGCGCTGATAAACTTTTTTCAAAATGGTTATTTAAAATAGCTGATAGTGATCAGCTGCAAAATGCTGCTATTTCCTCTGCCCGTTTTCTTAATGTCATAAGTCCGCTATTACAAAAGCGAAATCGCAAAATAGAGCATGGTGACTTCAAGTTGAAGATATCTAAACGTTTTCCCAGCTAGCGAAGGCTTTTGAAGAGTTAAAAGGCTTTATTCTTGATTATAATTTCTTTTTAAAGTAAGATAAAGAAAATTTTCTGATACACATATGATTAAAATAGAAAAATTATATAATAGACCTCAATATGAATTAATTACCCAGGAACAATTAGAGGCTAAAATTAAGTCGATTAGCCGATTACACCCTTATATTATTACCTCTTGTGATTCAATTTCAGAGTATGTGCGTAATGAGAGTAACCCCCTCATGATTGAAGAGTTTAATCGCCATCTAGGGGAGTTTTATTCTCGTGCTCAATTCCCTTGCTCAGCAATTTTTGTTCATGGCGAACACTATGTCCTGCTTTATTTTCAAGATCGAAAGCGCTTGACAATCTACGATACGTCAACCTTGCCTAAAAGCATAGAGTCTTACGGTGATTTAGGCTCATGGTGTCAAGAACATTCTGTCGCTACAAGTTTTGCTAAGATTTATAAGCAGTTGCCAGGTTCTACAGATTGTGGGCCTTTAAGCATTGCCAATGCAATTTTTTTAAGTCGCCAATCTCAAATAACAGAGCAGTCGGTGATTGACCCTGAGTCTATTGCTAATTTTATGGGCTCCTTGGATATTAACCGACTGCAGCAGGTGAATTCTAATTACCCCTCAGGGATTATTGAACGTGCTTTGCAATTAGTGGGTGAGATATCCCAATGGATGCAAGATGACGAGCAACGTGAGCATTATCCAAGCAATGAACAATTTTTGCATCCTTATATTTGTCAAGAGCTGCAAAAAGGCATTACAGAAGATATGATCAAGAGAAACCTGAGGGAGTATAAAGCTGGATCTGCGCCACAGCGGGACCAGTCGCCAGAGGTCATACCCGTTCAATCCTCTGATATTGTCAGCCCCGATTCTCAAGTTAGAATGAATCAGGATATGTATCATGAGCGTATGATGTATACTTTGGCAACGATTTTTTTGGGCGCAGGGATATCTTGGGTAGCGGGTAGCATTTTGCCTTTGGTGATATTGGGTGTTATTTCTCAGGCTATTTATGTCACTTTGTTAGAGAAGCGGTATTCTCAAGCATTGAATATTCAGGTAGTACCCCGTTCCGGCCAAGAGTTTCCAAGACCTTTTGATGGAGAAGGAATAAATCACTTTCCTAAGGGACAAAACTGTCAGTTAAATTCTAAATATACGCCGTAACACATTGTCTTTTAGAAAAAAATGATGAATGAGGGCGGCGGTGATATGTGCGCTTAAAATGAAGAGGAGCATGTCACTGAATAAAAAGTGCATTTGGTGAGTGATTTCTGCCCAAGTTTTAGATAACTCAATGAATTCACCTTCGCTGTTTTGTTGTGCCATAATCAGAGGTACTGAGAATAGACTGAGTCCTCGACCGCTAAAGATACTCATGAGCATGCCGGTAATTGGCATAAGTAAGGTCAGGGAAAGTAGGCTGATATGTGAGATGTGTGAAAGACGGATCCATTTTTGGCTTAATTGGTGAATGGGGGCTGGCCATTTTTCTTTGATTCGCCAATAAACACGGAAAAGTGCCAATGGCAAAATCAGCATGCCAACGGATTTGTGAATTGGATAGAGGCTATAAATTTTGTTTTCGTGCATGATCAGCCCTACGATTAAAAGGCCTATGACGTTAATTGCAATCATCCAGTGTAAAAAAAGAGTTGTTTTACTTAATCTGTGGTCCATAATAACACTTCATATTTAGTGAGAAGCCTGTGCTTTGTCGTGATAGTATAAAATATTTTCTTGAGCTTTGTCATGTATATCCTCATATTGAGATGCTGGTGGTTTCTAAATATGTTAATGATGGGGTAATTAAACAAATTCATCAGTTAACTGGGTGGATTAATTTTGGGGAAAATCGGGTTGAGGTGCTTGAGGAGAAGGCAGATGGATTGAAAGATCTGTCTTTGACCTGGCATTTTATTGGGCATTTACAAAGTCGAAAAATTAAGCGTATTGTCCGATGTGCAGACCATATTCAAAGTGTTTGTCGTGAAAAAGAGCTATATCTTATTAATCAATACGCCAAAGCGTATGGTAAAGTGATGCGTGTTTGGATTCAGGTAAATGATGGTCAACAGCAGGGGCGTTCAGGGGTTTGTTCAGTTAAGGTGCAAAGACTTGTAAAACTGGCTCATTCACTTGAGCATGTGGCTCTTCAAGGCTTGATGCTGATTCCTGAAAAAGAAGATATAAAGGCATATGAGAATGTAAATCAATTGCGCCTGATGCTGGATCCATCTTTTAAAATTAGCGCTGGCATGAGTGATGATCATATGATCGCTATAAAAAATGGATCAGATATGATTCGAATAGGTAGCGCACTTTTCATCTAGAAAAGCAGGGCTTTTCTGGTAAAAGACCCCTAGGGAACCAAAGGCTAAAATTGAAATTCAAAATCCCTGAAAGAAAAGTAAAATAAAAATTACCTTTCTTCTTTGAGCCCCAGAGTCCTGTCGGAAAAATCACTCTTTTTTTTCAGCTGGCTTTTCTTCGGCTGGCTTTTCTTCAGCAGACTCAGCCTTCTTCTTGCCACCAGTTAGGCTTGAGAATAGTTCCTTTGCTTTGCCAAGATACTCCTCAACTTTCTCAGGGGGTAAAATCGCATCTAAATGCTCACCTAAGCTTTTTTTCTTGTCAGACATAATTTAACTCCATTTACAATTCTTTTTTGATTATAGCCTCTTTGAAGTATTTTTTCTGATGGATGGCTTGAGTTTTAAAAAAAAGTTCACCGCTCAAGAGTTTTTGGTGTTGGATTTGTTTTGGTGGGGGTGATTGGTATTGCAGATCTAATAAAGTATCTGTTTTGAGGCGTGGTAGCTTAGTGTGTGCCTGGCTTGGTAAAGTGCAGATAATGAGGTCCCACTGTGTGAAGGTGGGTGTTTGAGTATTTGGAAAGTTTTCTAAGAAATATTCACGTGATCTGCCAGGCCGTGCCCAAAGATGGATGGGTTTATTGATTTTTTCTGCGATTGCCAATGCACAGGACCCAGCCCCAAGTATTAGAATCTTATTGGCCTTTGGGCTAAGCTCCATAAATGCATTTTGGTCAGTATTATGGCATTCCCAGGATGAGTTGTGTTTGATCAGCGTATTGATCACGGGTTGTTTTGCATTAAATTGTTTGGCAAATAGCTGTTTGTAAGGACTTGTGATGCTAAATCCCATAAATGGTAATTTTTGGATAAGAGGGATGCAATCTTCAATTTCCTCAGGTTTGATATCAAGGCATATATAGTATGCCGGTAGATTTTCAGCTACGATCCAATCATTATGAAAATCAGGGCTTTTGCTATGGGCTATATTATGACCTATGACTGCCAGCCAATATTGAGCGATGTTTAAGTTTTGGCTGCTATTTTCAATCAGTTGCCCATCTTGTGCTGATCTTTGATCGTGTGCTGTGAAATGAATGGGCTGATGACTTCTTTGCGCTAGATGTCTGGTAAATACATAGTCAATACCCCGGGCATAGGCAATGGTTCTTGTTTGCGGGTAGTTTTGTGCGGTGACCAAAAATTGCAGGCAATCTGTCATATTTTTCGGTTTAGGGCACACTTTAAAGTAGTGATGTGGAATATCAGGCAGTTTGGGTGAAAAAGATGTTTGGTGGGATGATAAAATCAGCGGGTGGGGCCCTTGATGAATACGGCTATTGTATTGAGCCATTTCAATGTCGATGATGCCATAGGGGCTTAATGCTTTAAAGAGGCTGTCTGGAATTGGGGTGGCTCTATCTGAAATGATCGGCGTGTGCTTAAGCCGTTTAGCAATAGCAATGATTTCATGCATGGATAGGTCTAGCTTATCCAAGCGAAGCTCAAGGCGTTGATCTGTATTTTGAATTTGATTGCTGTGGATGGTGGTAATATGATTGTTTGGCATTATTGTATCTTCTGAAAAGCCTGCTCCCACATGTCCATGGATGTGCCAAGAACATAAGGTTTTGATAGTTGGCTGATACAGACATCGACAGTATTTTTTTTGTCATGTTGCATTGACTGCCATAGAGCAGAGAGATCTGGCAGAGCTGGAAGCTGGAAGTGTTTATTAAAATAATCATTTAACAGATGGGTATAGGGCATGATGAGTTCTTTTTGCTCCAGGATATGTCCTTCAATCAATAGCCCCCAGGCCACTGCCTGCCCGTGAGAAAGGCGGTGATTGCTGGCCATTTCTGCTGCATGAGCGAGTGTGTGTCCCAAATTTAAGCATTTTCGGATGCCATGATCATAGGGGTCTTGTTGGGTGATATTTGCTTTGATTTGAATGCTTTGGAGGATCTGATCGTATTGGAGTAACTTTTGAGGTGCCGGAAAGTGTCGCTGATCTGAAATGATCAGATGTTTAAGCATTTCACTGATGCCATTTTGTAGCTCATGGGGGGGCAAGGTGTTTAGAAAGTCTTGGCAAATTAGTGTGGATTTTGGGTGATAAAAAGTACCAATCGTATTCTTGCCATAAGCGGAGTTGATGCCAACTTTGCCGCCATGGCTAACATCGACCATGCCCATTAATGTGGTTGGAACAGAGGTGAAAGGGATGCCGCGCATATAGGTTGCCATTGCAAATCCAGCCATATCAAGAGTGATACCTCCTCCTATTACCAGGATGTGCTCGTGCCTTCTTACGTTGTGGTTAAATAAATGATGGTGGAGCTGGTTGATACTTTCTTGTGTTTTATTTTCCTCCAGGGCCAGAAAAGGAAAAATGATTTGATTTGAAAAAAGCTTAGGATATAAATGGAGAATGGTTTGATCAGCAACGATGTATTTAAAATTCAAAAGCTGTGTTTTAAGTGTGCTCAGGCACAGTGTATGGTTCATGTATATTCCGAGATTGGTGGCATAAAATAAGATCGCACAATACCAATTGGCACATGGCCTTCACAACGGGCACAGCACGAATGGCGATGCAGGGGTCATGACGGTGTGGGGGCATAAAACTTAAAGTGGCGCTTTTGCCATTAAAATCCAAAGTATTTTGTTCAAGGCGAATACTGGAGGGTGGCTTGAAGGCTACAGCACCCCAAATTGAGTCGCCATTGGATATACCTCCTAAAATACCACCGGCATGATTGTGTTTGCCTTGACCTTGAGTGTTGATGATTTGGTCATTGTGCTCAGACCCAAGCATCTTGGTGCTGGCAAAACCTTTGCCGATTTCAAATCCTTTAGAAGCTGGAATGCTCATCATGCCGTGGGCTAACTTGGCTTCAATTTTTTCATAGACGGGCTCGCCAAGACTACAAGGAGGGTTTTGGATCACGAATCGAACGATGCCCCCACAAGAGTCTCCTATTTTCTGGAGCATTTCAATATGGTCTTGCATGTTTAAAAAAGCCTGATGATCCGGACAAAAAAACTCAGATTTTTTAATTTGATCGGCAGTCACATTGCTCCAAGGAATTTGCTGAGTAATCGGTCCCAGGCTATCTAGGTAGGCCAGTACCTGAGTGTCAAATTGATCTAAAAGATGTTGGCAGATGGCACCTGCGGCAACTCGCACAGCGGTTTCTCGAGCAGATGCACGTCCACCACCTGACTGATCCAGGTGTTTGTATTTGTTTTGATAGGTGGCATTGGCATGGCCTGGGCGGATGATATTTTGCGTGTTTTGATAAGCACTGGGCTTGGCATCCTGATTGGGGATAATGAATGCCAAAGGTGCACCTGTGGTGATGTTGTTCATCAGGCCTGATAGGATGGTGATGGAGTCATTTTCTTGCCTTGGGCTCATGCCTTTATCCCCAGGCTTTCTGGTGTCCAGTGCGTTTTGTATCGCATGTACGTCAATGGCAATCTTAGCGGGCAGCCCATCCAAGACCCCCCCGATGCAGGGGCCATGTGATTCACCAAATGTGGTGAGGGTCAAAAGGGTGCCAAATTGATTAAAACTCATGTCTTCATTCTAATGATTCTTTTGATATTTTCAACATTCCATGCACTGTCGCTGGGAAGAATTAGATCAGCCTGCTTAAGGTAGTGCAGATGTCTTTGCTCATAAAAAAGTTGATGTGATTGATGCTCAAGGGCCGCAGGTTTTGAGGTCAGCCAGCGTTTTTCTAAAATGGCATAAGGGGTGTAAAGATAAATAATTAAAGCGCCTTTTGGCGCGGATGTGCGAAGGAGGGTGGAGCCGCCCAGTGCCATCAGTTTGCTGGTTGATTGATGTAATAGATGACTTTCTAAGAATTGAAATTGCTCAGGGAAGTTAAGAAAAAAATGCTTGAGAGAAGTTTGCTCACCTTGAGCATGTTGCAAAATAAGCGCATCCAGGTCTTGTCCCAGCCCAATTTGTTGCAGTAAGTGGCTTTTTCCAGTTCTGGGGTGACCATAAAGTAGAATCATTCAACAGTGACTCCGCGAATCATCAGTTCATTGATGAATTGAGGGTAGGTTTTGTCAATGGTGTGATATGGACTGATACGGATCGGTCCTTTGGCGCCAAGGGCTAAAACCATGGCACTGAGGGTCATTCGATGATCATGGTCAAGCACTAGGGATCCTGCTGAAATGATACCAGGCTCAATAATTAGAGTATTGTTTTTAAATTCTGCTTCAATACCCAGATTATTGAGCATTGATTGTATGGCCTGGGGCCGATTACATTCTTTTTGTGTGGCAGAAGATAAGTGAGTCATACGGCTTTTGGATTTGGCTTGAGTTAATAAAGCGCTCATGATCGGTGTGGCATCTATCCAGTGATCCATGCATAGGGTTTGCCCGGCAAAAGGTTTGGGCGTGATATGTAGATCACCCTGCTCAAAATGACCAAGTTGCTGCTGAATAAGCCAATGGGCGATTTCGCTGTCACCCTGATCTGAGGGCCAGTCAAGTCCCTTGATGCGGCCTGGGCTTTGGCTCATGATGTGTGCTCCAATAGCAAATGCAGCGCTACTCCAGTCGCAGGGTGTTTGGAATTGATGGGGGATATTTAAGGGGCTTGGCTTTATTTGCATGCCCTCTTTGGTTAGATGGATATCTGCCCCCAGCGAGGTGAGCCATTTGTGACTGAGTTTTAACCAGGGCCATTCATGCAGATGATAAAATTTCACATTGGTGGGTGATGGACATAAAGTGCCTGAGAGCATCAATGCTGATGCGTATTGTGAGTCCAGAACCTCAAGTTCAATCGGGCCACCTTGAAATGGGCCTAGGATTTTGACAGGAGCATAGCCCTCTTGGCCAAGGTAAGAGATTTGCACGCCGGCGGATCTAAGCGCGTTGACCAGGGGCTTTAGTGGTCTTTGATGACAAATGGAGTGATCGCCAGTGATAATAATCGGGATTGATAAACTGGCGCAGTACCCAATAAGAAAACGCAGGGCTAAACCAGAGTTGCCCACATCAATGGTGGTGTTTTCTTTAAAAGATTGTGGATGAACGCTTAATTTTTCATTAGAAAATGCATATTTCCATCCCAGAGATTGGAGCATGGTTTGGATATCATTTGAATATAAGGCATTGTCAACGGTAAATGGATGCGCGCCTATTATTCCACTAAAGATATGACGATAGGTCCAGGATTTAGAGGGAGGGATGTGCCAGGGTTGATTGATTAGTTTTTGGCAGGGGTGAATGGTAATATAACTCATGGGAATCAGTTTAGCGGTGTTGGCTTTTGAAAGCAATAAATGAGCGGTTGATCTGGGTTATAAACATTAATATCCTTTTTATCTGAAATTTTCTGGGTTGATTGCTGCTTTGATTGACATTTTTTGGATAAACAGCAAATAATGCTGCTACTGGGATGGGGAGTTGGTGTGGAGAAATCTTTGCTAAAAATATTGGTGTGTCCGCTAAGTGGGGCGCCACTTGA
>VGUW01000016.1 GCA_016874185.1 Gammaproteobacteria bacterium | reverse complement strand
GTGTCAGTTAAGCCTAATGAAGATGCAAAGCGCTTATTGATTGTGGGGGGGAGTTTGGGGGCAAGCTTTTTGCGAGAAAATTTGCTGCAAGCGATCCTGGAGAAGTTTCCTGAATTGCCCATAACTTGTATTGTCGGGCGTAACGGCTTGGGTAAAATACATCATGAGTGGCTTAGGTTGTACCCTCAATTAAGATTGCTGGAGTATTGTCATGATATGGCAAATTTATATGCAGAAACTGGATTTGTGATTTCAAGATCGGGGGCTATGGCTGTTAGTGAAATTTTGGCTTTGGGAATAAGGACTATTTTTGTGCCATTGCCACAAAGTGCTGATAATCATCAGTGGTATAATGCGATCAGTGCTCAAAGTGAGGGCATTGAGGTCGCGGGTGAATCCGCTGCAGATATCATTGAGAAATTAAGGGTATGGCAAATGGGTAGCTGGAAAAAACCCGTGCCAAGACCCAATGATGCAATTGTGCAAATTGTTGCAGTCTTAAGCCGCTTTAGCAGAAGCTGACTGTAATATTAATTTGATCAGCTCAGATCGTATCATATTAAGCTGATCAATTTTGGTAGAACCATTGACATAATAACTTGTATCACAGATTTTAAAGGGATTTTTGATTTGATGAAATTGTTCGATCAAAGTGATTGAATGAAGCATTGATTTGTTTTTTGCCAGTCTTTTTAAGTTGATTTTTGGATATTCAAGTCCTATAAGCTGGAACCATCGAAGACAGATATATTCATGGTAGTTTCTATGGGTAATTAGATGAAAGACAGCCATAACCTCTGACAATGGTGTGATTGCAAAAATGGTGTCAATTCTTAATAGGTGTATGGCAGGATCAATGCCTGACTCAATTGTCTCATTAATAAGGTGTAAGTAATTAAAAGTAAAGCTAAATTTCATTTTATCACCCATTTAATTATGATTTAATTATAGTAAAGTATTTGGGCTTACTGTATTTTAATGGGGCAATTGGTATAATTTATCTTTTTGGGATGCCTATGGGTGCAAATCAATTTAAAAGCGCTTTACTTGAGAGACAATTTCAGCGGTTTCATTTTATCGGTATAGGTGGAGTTGGCATGCGTGCGCTTGCCAAAATGATTTTGCAGCTGGGTTTTGAGGTCAGTGGCAGTGATGTTAGTCCATGCGATGAGGTTACGGGGTGGGCTAATCGAGGCTTGATCACATTGTATGATAATCATAAGGCAAAACATGCTCAAGGTGCTTCATGCGTGATTTATTCATCGGCCATCAAAGCATTAAACCCAGAGTATCAGTTTGCCAGAAACCAAAATATCCCTGTCTTTCATCGATCTGAAATGATTGCATGGATGGGGGAGTATTTTAAAGTGATCGCCGTGAGTGGCACGCATGGTAAAACTTCAACCACTGCCATGGTGGCGCATATTTTGCGTCAAGCAGGCCTTGCTCCCAGTTACTGTATTGGCGCTGGCTTAAATGGAGAAATCTTGGCTGAGGTTGGCGCTGGAGAGTGGCTGGTTTTAGAGGCAGACGAGAGTGATCAGAGCTTTTTGAAATATAAAACGACGATCGCTTTAGTGACCAATGTGAATTATGATCACATGGAAAATTATCAAAATAGCAAAGACCTGTATGAGCAGTGCTTCAGTGATTTTTTAAATCACTCCAGTCATGTTGCAATATTCAATCACATTGTGGGGAAGATGCCTGAGAAAATGACTGAGCTTAAAAACCTTCAGTTGATAGATTCTAGCAACACACAGATTATAAACTGGTCACAAAATGGGCAGTGGCTTAAGGCAACTTGTGTGATGCAGGGTGAAACTTTTGATATTAATATGCAGATTGCAGGCATCCATATGCTCTATAATGCCTTTTTGGCGATAGAATGTGCTGTTCATGTTGGAATTACAAGGGAGGAGAGTGCCAGGTTATTGGCAGCATTTCAGGGGACCGATAGACGGTTTCAGATTCATATGATTCATAATCGCCCTGTGGTATCGGATTATGGGCATCACCCTGAGGAAATCAAAGCCACCATTCATGCAGCCAGAGGTGTGTGGCCAAATAAAAAATTGCATCTGATTTTTCAAGCGCACCGCTACAGTCGCCTGCGGTATCATTTTGATGCATTTATCGATGTTTTATCAGCTGTTGATCAGCTGGTTTTGGTGCCAGTTTATGGTGCAGGGGAGTCAGAGGATATGCAATATAATATTTCATATTTGATGCAGTGTCTTGATAGTAAAGCGCCAATATATTTATGCTCCTTACAGAAAATTGATGATTATCTTGCAAAACAAGGTGAAAATGATGTTGTGATTTTACAAGGTGCTGGTAATATTGGATACATATTAGAACGAGCCATGCATGCATCTAGATTGTGATTTTAATATTCAACATCAGGTTAGTTTAAAAAAATGCAATACTTTTAGGGTAGGTGGTCAGGCGCGGTATTTTTTCGAACCAGAATCAGTGGATGAGCTGCTTTGTTTTTTGAGAAATAAATCCAGTTTCATGCCAGATACACCCTGTTATTTTTTAGGACTTGGCAGCAATACGTTGTTTCCCGATGGAAATTTAGATATTTGTGTCATTAGAACAAGAAAGCTTGCCGGTTTGTCCATTGAGGGTCATCAAGTTACAGCTGAGGCAGGTCTTTCCTGTGCAAAGTTAGCCAAAAAAGTGAGTGCGCTGGGTTTAAATGATGCGGCTTGGTTCGCTGGAATCCCCGGAACTGTTGGTGGTGCGCTTCGGATGAATGCAGGTGCATTTGGTGGGGTGACATGGGCACATGTGGTCAGTGTATTATATGCAGATTTGCAAGGTCATGTGCATCATTTTTCTCCCAAAGCTTTTCATGTTGGGTATCGCAGTGTGAGTCCCCCTTTTGCAGGCGTATTTCTATCAGCCATTTTCGAGTTTTCAAAGGCTGCCGCTGAACTTGATATTAAACATTATTTGCAAATGCGAAATGATTCCCAGCCCATTGGAACTTATAATTGCGGCTCTGTTTTTAAAAACCCTGAGGGATACTTTTCTGCAAAACTGATTGATGGGCTTGGCCTTAAAGGATATCGTTTGGGAGGGGCATGTGTTTCTAAAAAACATGCCAATTTTATTGAAAATATTTCAGGCAACTGCTCAAGTCAAGACATTTTGCAATTGATTCAATATGTTCAGAATGAGGTTGAAAAAGCATACGGCATTGTGCTTGAACCTGAAGTGGTTATTGTAAAAGAATAGGAGGTGCTTGATGAATGTGGTGGTACTCATGGGCGTGGACAATGAAGAGCGAGAAATTTCATTGAAGTCAGGGCGAGCTGTTGCCAATGCCCTGTCGAAGCATCAGTGTCATTTGATTGATGTGATGGATTCAACATGGCTTGAATCCGTTTTGAACTTACAGCCTGATTGCGTATTTTTGGCATTGCACGGTCAAGGTGGAGAAGATGGGGAGATACAAAAGCTCCTTGAGCAGCATAATATTTGCTATACCGGATCAGACGAAATAGCCTCACGTTTATGCATGGATAAAATGGCAACAATTGCAAGAGTGCGTGAGGCAGGTTATTTGGTGGCTGAAAGTTATCTATGGGATCATGAGCCTTATTGTGAGTATGAATTTCCGGTGGTGGTTAAGCCAAACTGCAGTGGTTCAAGTGTTGCTGTTCGAATTGTTCATGATGGGGATGAGTTTATTCAGGCATGTCATGAGGCATCGGAGTATGGTGATGTGATGATTGAGCAATTCATAAAAGGCAAGGACCTTACTGTGCCGATTGTAGAGGGTTTGAGATTGTCTCCGATCGCCATTGAGCCGAATTCTGAATATTATGATTATTTTGCAAAGTATCAAGATAGCTCAACCCGGTATATTGTTGGGGCGAATATGGATGAATCTTTGCTTAATGCATTAATTGATGATGCTGAAAATATATTTTATGAACTGGGGTGTCGGCACTGGGGTAGAGCGGATTTCATGTTAACTGAGGATGGTCAGTGGTATTTCTTAGAAATGAATACTATTCCTGGGATGACGGCAACCAGTTTGGTGCCTAAATCTGCCGCGCATTGCGGCATGAGCTTCACGGACCTGGTTGAGCACATTATTCAACAAGCGATTTTGAGATAAATCTCTGTATTTAGAAATTTGTAGATTAGCGTATGCTACTCCTTTTTAATAGGGAGAGTAAATGCTGGTATTGTGTGATCCGAAGTTCCAGGCCAAAGCAAGTCGGCTTAGAGCCTTATTTAAGAAGGCGTTTGGTATTTATAATCAACATGATCGTTATGAGGAAATGAGTACTGAAGAAATTGATGGGATTTATAAGGTGCTTAGTGAGCACTTGAATACTTTTCCGAAAGAATTGGCTCATCAAGTACAGTCGCATCATGCTTTGCTAAAGCAGTCAGTTTATTCGCTTAAGCAGCTGATCACTTTTAATAAAGATAAGAACATCGAGCAATCGTTAAAAACTGAAATGATTTTGAAAGGGCGGCGAAGTCCGTTCTTTTATGATTTACTATCGGCTGCATTTTTATTTTCCACATTGGATAAGAATATTTATTTTAAACAGCTGCTTCAAATTGAAATATTGGCTCAGGATCATTTATTGCCAGAAACATTCATTGTATATGCCTCAGGATGCTTGGAGTATATTATGGAGCTGATTGAGCAATTTTATTTTTCCTGGTTTGTGATCTTTCTTGGTGTACATGAGCAAATTAGGCAGCTGCGTAAAGATGTGCTAAGGATTTATTTTGAATTGAAAAATAAGTTTGCAAGAGAGAGCTACAATGTTTGGCAGCTGATCAGTGAGAAGAAGCCGGTTCCATCAATGAGTTTTGTTGAGACGGTCATTTTAGATCCTTTGAAAGCGCAGGGTCATATTTTTGAAAAATATTGGGCTGGGCAGGAGAATATTGATTGTGATTGGTGGGCATCAGAAATATTATCCACTCAAGATAAACTGCTAGAACCATCTTTTAGAGTGTTTATTGAAAATCAGGGCGATGGCCTACATCGCTCACTTGTAAAAATCATGTTATTGGAAATTAAGCAGGCCATTGAGCAGGAAGGTATGTCCAATTTCTACTCATCCAGATGGAGTCTATGGATCAATGGTTTATTTAAGAAATATCAAATATGGTCTTTTATATTGGATGCCAAATGGCAAAATACATTGATTCAGTTAAATAGATTGGCGCTCAATGCTGAGCAAGCGTATGCGTGGGCGAGTATGCGTCAAACAGATGGCTTGGCTGGAGAGTATCGTCAGGCTATGGTTCAGCTTGGATTTAAATTATCTGGAGGCGATTAGTATGTTAAAGGATAAGATTAAAAAGCTTGTTGATGTTTATTTAATTGAGATTAGTATGCAAGGGGCAAAGTTAAATTTGGTTCGTTCTGGACAAATTAGTCAAATTATATCCTGGGCAGAGCTTTGTGAGGAGGAGATTTTAGTTTCCAGGTTAGAAAAGGAGCTTAAATCTTGGCCGATGTCATATCGTTTTTATGGCTCAAATGACCCATCAAATAGTCGATTATGGCGCGATCTTAGGTCAACTTTGGATGCTTATTATCGCCAGAGGGATGAGCATTCAAATTTGATGCAACAAGATCGTTATGAGCGTTATGAGGAAAAAATGACAGGTTTGGTGCGTTATATGCGTGATATTCATCAGGATCAGATTAATCAATTGATTGTAATCAATGAGGAAAAGTTAAAGTCTTTAAGAGAGGAGAAGGTGATGATGGAAAGGGAGCTGGATTTACTAAAGTCATGTCAACATGAAGTAAAAGCGATTCGATGGTAATTTTCCTGTATCAGGTCAAGCACTGCCCGTATCTTAAGTTAAAGTTATGGGCAGTGTAAGGTGGTAACTATTGTCATACTTTTGGATTGTCTTGTTTGATCTTCTGTCCTCCCACTGGCTCGGTAGGATGAAAAGCACCTGTAGCTAAATTTGCTATTGGGAGTGTCCCAGACACGACTGGTGAAACTGAAGTCTTTGAAGCCGGAGGTCTGTTTTCAGCCCGAAGGTACCTTTCACAAGTTTGTCCATTAAAATTAATATTTCGACCGGCAATCACTTGTGCTCTAACGTGCATATTAATCGGGGGGTCGTTAGGACGCAGATATTTTTGCAAATTAAGCTTGAAAGCGTGACCGCGATCTATTCCGTCTTTACAAACCATGCACATATTTGCAGGGGAAACGGCTTTGTGAATTTTAGAAGTGAGAGCTGCATTAATTTCGTTGATGACGTTAAATAGATCATTAGGGAATTTTTGAAATGCTTCATTTACCACTTGTGTAACCATCGAATCAAAAGGTGTATTAGTAAATCTTAATTTGATCTTTTCTGAGATAAAGAAATTATGAGTATTGTTAAGAATCATGGCTTTAACTTGCTCTTCTTGCGCTGGATTGTCTTTTCCTTGCAGTTGTTTGATGATTGATTCAATCGCGTGTTTTGGAGGAGTCTGCATGAAGAAAAATTGGTTATTTTCATCATCACCAAATTTTTTTAATGCCTCTACATGGGCTACTTCAAACATTCTAAAATCATTTTGTAGTAGGCATACATATAGAAAAGGCTCGGATTGTCCCGTTATAAAATTCTTAAATAGTTGAGAGACATCGCACTGGCATTTGGCTGAAAATAAACGCTTGAAAAAACCCTCATTGGATCGATCCCTTAAGCTTACAATAGTGGGCATTCCCATTTCGATCACGTTGGTAGGAGTATCATTGGATTTTCTTGTAATCTTTAATTGACTTAAATAAGGCGGGTTACCGCAGTCCAGGGTGGAAAAATTTGTGTAGGGAATGAGCGGTATATATTTTTGAGTATCAGTTGATTTAAACCAAGCTGCAAGGGAGAATACTTTGAGGTGCGCCCAATTAACAAGATCAACCAGCCCAACAATGACCAGTCGAATTAGATTTCGCCAAAAACCATTGGTATATGCTGAGTCAACTGCCCCGGTAATGGAGGAGATGATATTCCAAATACTGTCTTTATGAGAGATGTTACTGCGGTTTCGCAGTATATAGGGATTTTTAGGCATACCCGAAATATGCGGGTATTGTTGTATTAGCAGTGCATACATCGGATCAATGTAGTTTTCTTGAAGGTTCACATATGGATTTGGGGCCCCATCCGTTTTCATAAGGTGAAAAAAATCGGCTCCTGCTGCCAAAAGAACATCTCGGTGCTGTTTTCCCATCGCTTGGAGAGTAGAAATCTTATCAGTGTCTTTTGCTTCGCTATAGGCTTTTAAAATCTCTTGATATACATTAGGATTTGTATAGGCCAGCAATTTTAAAAAATCAAAAACCAGAAATGCGTCTTGTATATCTTGTTCAGAATTTCTACTAGTAGACTTCATAATAATTCCCAAATTTTTATAATTATATTATAATATATTATTTTTTTTTGTCTAGGTAAAGCAACTTCTGGTACAATTTATTGTTTGGGGATGTCAGCGGACCATCGCAATGGCTTTGTAAGATAAGATGTGCTGCTGGACAATTTAAAAGATTCCCTGAATAATAATGAGGGTTTGGCTCATTGGTTTTAGTAATGGCATTTAAGTTAAGGTGATTTTGATGAATCAAAAAGTGCGTGTGCGTTTTGCACCAAGTCCAACAGGCTCCTTGCATTTGGGTGGGGTTAGAACTGCATTATATAATTATTTATTTGCCAAGCACCATGGTGGGGAATTTATTTTAAGAGTTGAGGATACTGATCAGGAGCGCTCAACAGATGCAAGTCGGCACCAGCAACTTGAAGAATTAAAATGGCTTGGTCTGAATTGGGATGAGGGGCCTGAGGTGGGTGGTGCTTATGGTCCATATATGCAGAGTTTACGTTTGGATTACTATCAAGAAATAGCCCAAAAGTTGATTGATATTGGGCTTGCTTATTATTGCTTTTTGACCGATGAGCAGATAGAGAGCCTTAGAGAAAATGATCGTCGCTGGGTTAGTCCTTATCGAGACTTATCGATTGATGAGGCCCGAAAAAGAATATTGGCTGGTGATGCGTATGTGCTGCGTTTTCGATTGCCTGATGTGCCTAAAACCTATGTATTAAATGACTGGGTGCGTGGTGAAGTTGCATTATCGACAGAGGGATTAACTGACTTTGTACTGCTTAGATTTGGCGGGATGCCTGTTTATAATTTTTGCTGTGTATGTGATGATCATGCCATGTTGATTTCTCATGTGTTTCGTGGGGAAGAGCATTTGCCAAATTCATTAAAACAAATGCTGCTTTATGATGCACTTGGCTGGAAAGCGCCTGAATTTGGGCATTTGTCAGTGATTGTGAATGAGGAAAGAAGGAAGCTCTCCAAACGTGATGGCGCAGTTAGCGTTGGTTCATTTCGGGATGAGGGTTATTTGCCTGCCGCTATTTTAAATGCAGTGGCTTTATTGGGCTGGTCACATCCAGATGCCCAGGATATTTTTTCACTGAAAGAAATGATTCGAGTGTTCGATGGCAAGCGATTGGGGGCATCCAGTGCCTATTTTGACCGTGAAAAAATGCGCTGGACAAATGCTATGCATATTCGTCAACTGACAGCTGATGATTTATGGTCGATGCTTTGGCCTTATGTTGCAGATTTAAATCTGCCAAGTGATGCTCATTGGCCTAAAATGGCTCTGGCTGTTTATCAAACTGAAATACAAACGCTGAGTGACGCCAAACTACTGCTGGCGCCTTTTTCCCTTGATGCATTTAGGATTGAGGGTGTGGATGAGATTTTCACCTGGGAGAAGACCTTGATATTACTAAAGTCCTGGAGAGAATTGCTTTTAACAAAAGGTGATTATGTGTCATCGCAAGAATTTTCTGCATTTATTGAGGCCATGAAAGAGCAGGGGCTGCAGGGTAAAAAGCTTTTCATGCCATTGAGAGCGGCGATCATTGGAAAACTACAGGGCGCTGAAATGCAGATGTTGGTTCAGCTAATGCCCAAAAAAGAACTTCTTCGTCGTATAAATCAATTGACTGAGGTTTTGATGTGATATTCCCTGATGTTCGAATGAGAAGAACCAGAGCGCATGCATGGTCCAGATCGCTGGTGCGTGAAACTGTGCTATTGGCAGAGGATTTGATCTGGCCAGTGTTCATTCATCAGCATGCAAGCTCTTCTTCAATTATAGCCATGGACCAGGTTTGCCGCCTGGGGGTGGATCAGCTGCTAAAACAAGCAGAGAGGCTTCACCGCAAAGGACTGCAGGCGATAGCTGTATTTCCAGTGATTGAACCTGAGCATAAGGATGATATGGGCAGTTATGCCCTGGATGATTCAAATTTTTTATTTTCAGCCATATCTAAAATCAAGCAGCATTTACCCACTTTGGGTGTGATAGCTGATGTGGCATTAGACCCATATACAACCCATGGTCATGATGGGGTACTGGCAGCAGATGGCTCTGTGGATAATGATAGAACCTGCCAAATATTAGCAAAGCAAGCGGTAAAATTACTGCAGGCAGGTGCAGATGTGGTTGCGCCATCGGATATGCAAGATGGTCGAGTACGGGTCATTCGTGAGCATCTTGAGAGTTTATCCATGCATTATGGTTTGATATTGTCCTATAGCGCTAAATATGCTTCAGCATTTTATGGGCCATTTCGTCAAGCTGTGGGTTCAGCAGGCTCCTTGGCAGGGAAATCTAAAGATCATTATCAGATGGATTTCCATAACATCAAAGAGGCTTATATTGAAACTCAAATGGATGTTTCAGAGGGAGCTGACTGGGTGATGGTCAAGCCAGCTATGGCTTATATGGATATAATTTGCCGGTTATCTGCCAGTATCAATGTTCCAATCATGGCTTATCAAGTCAGCGGAGAATATCAAATGCTGATGAAGCTTGCTGATGGGAATGAGGATCAAGTTCGCGCTTTGTTTTATGAAACATTAGTCGGTATTAAACGATCAGGTGCCAGTGCTATATTCACCTATGCGGCACCCGTGATGGTTGATTTTCTCTCCTCATAAACAGCAGCGGAATTTGTAGTTTTAGCGTTTTTAAAGATGTATGATGCCAATGATTGCATTTTATTTTTCTTAACGGATCAATCATTAAATGGGAGATTTTTGGTTTTCTTTTAACCCCATTGGTTTTGAATCAGTTAATAAATACAGTGAGGCAAGAAAAAAAAGCACAATCGCAGCCAATCCAACCCTACTGCTATTGGTGAATGATGTGGCAACACTGATTGTCAAGGGTCCGGCAAATGCAGTGACCTTGCCACTGAGGGCAGATAAGCTAAAAACAGTATTGGCCTCACTGGGCTCTGTATTTTCAATCAGATATGTTCTGGTTGCTGATTGCAGCGGGCCAATAAACAAAGTCAGTGTCAGTGCAAAGAAATAAAATACAACGGTTGAGGTTGAGCAGACAAAGCCAATTCCAAATAAACTCATGCTGATGAGTGACACTTTGATCATGTATAACGCCCCCCACTGTTCTGTCAACCATGAAAAAGCAATTGAACCGAAGGCTGCTGCAACATTACAGGCGATGGCAAAAATTAGCATATCTTGCATGCTGAGGTGAAATGTGTTCATGGCAAAAATGCCAGCTGTTGCAAATAAAGTGTTCAGCCCATCGGTGTAAATCATTGAGATTATCAAAAAGCGGGTAAGGGCAGGACGGTTTTTAAGATAAGTTTTAAGCTGTAAGTAATGCTTGAATCCCTTTTTTATATCCGTTTTTTGATAGGTTAAGTCTGGCTTTTGATATAGGCCAATGAATGCTGGAATCGAAAAAAGGAGCATCCATAATGCCACAAGAAAACCGATGGCTCTGATGTTTTCATGAGTACTAAAGTTAAACCATGAGTCGTTTAAAGCAGAAGGCTCAACAAAAAATTTTAAGGCGATATACAAGCAGAAAAGGCCGCCTAGGAAACCAAATCCACGTCCCATGCTTGAAATTTTACTGACACTATCATGCTGGCTGATGCGAACCAGAAGGCTGTTATAAAATATTGTGGAAAGCTCATAGCAGAATGTGCCAACCCCAAGAATGAGAAGCAGAAGGTTTTGTCGTATTAATGAGGGGTGGGCATACCACAAAAGGGAGCTGCAGCCTATGCAGATCACTGTTAGTAAGGTATACCATAAATGCTCTTGGCGCTTTTGGTCAGCCAGTATTCCTGCCATTGGGCTTGTGATCGCAAGAATGAGCCCTGAGATACTGAGCATGTTACACCAGGCGATGGTTCCAGCCTCAGGATTGCTCGAATAGGTGTTTGAAAAGTAAGCTGCAAAGATAAAAGTTTTAATCACTGTAGGCCATGCAGATCCAGCCCAGTCGGCCAGAATCCATGCAGCTGTTTTGAATGATGCCTTATTCATGATTTAATCTAATCGCAAGGAAACGTTTTTGCCCTTGACGATTAATGGTGATTTTTGCATGCATTTGTTGGCTATTGTCCTTAAAGAGTGATAATTGATCAAATTCATTGATGGGGGAATCATTAATGTGAGTGATGATGTCATTGATCACCAGTCCCTCAATAAAGGCTTCACAGTCAGGGGCAATGTTGATGACCTGCAGTCCCTTAAGCGGTTTATTATCATGACTTCTGGCGTCAACCTTGCTTAGCGTAACACCATTAAATGGGTTGGCGTTACTTTTACTGTTTTGATGTATAAGATCGGTGATCTCAGCTTCTGGGGCGCTGGTGACAACCATTTTAGTAGTTTTACCAAGACGCCAAAGGCTTAAGTTGATTTCACTTCCCGGAGGGTTAGAAGAAACAAATAATGGAAACTGAGTGATGTTGAGTAATTTCTGCTGATTGATTTGGGTGATGATATCACCTTCCTTAATGCCAGCTTGAGCTGCTGGTGATTTTGGAACTACATTTGTCACTAGCAAGCCATGATCAAGTGGGAAATCAAAATAATTGGCCAATGAATGGCTAAGCTCCTGCACCATTAATCCCACATAGCCACGTGTGACAGAACCATTTTTTATCAGTTGCTCAATGATTGGTGTTGCTGTCGATATTGGAATGGCAAGACCCATGCCCGAGTTTGAGGGGGAGTGATCTTCCGGGTTGCTTGTGATGAAGGCAGTATTGATTCCAATAACCTCGCCTTTTTGGTTGATTAAAGGGCCTCCTGAGTTTCCTGGGTTAATCGCAGCATCAGTTTGTATAAAATCTGAAGGTTTATCAGGGAAAATCCCGTCTCTATGAAGTGAGCTGACGATTCCTTGAGTCACAGTTTGACTAAGTCCAAGAGGGTTTCCGATTGCAATAACTTGATCTCCAATTCTTAACGATTCATCACTGCCTATCTTGGCTTTTGGAGCAGGGCAATTAGGCTCCAATTTGAGAGTGGCGATGTCTGTTTCTTCATCAAGTCCTTGTAAGGTTGCAAAACAATTTTTATTGTTGGAGAAAGTGGCTATGATCTTGTTTGAGGCACTTTTAACCACGTGTGCGTTGGTCACGATGATGCCTTGGTCGTTATATACAAAACCTGTGCCCAAGCTTTCTTGTGATTGGTATCCATTATGGGTGTAGATGGTTAAACTAACAACTGAGGGAAGTACCTTCTCGATATAGCTTGAATGATTAGAGGCCAATAAAAAGATCGGAATTAAAAACAAGTTCAATAATGGGTTCATAATGCTTGATTTCATATTGCTGATTTATAATGACTCATTAAATACTTTGGCGCAAGAGTATTGTCAGAGAATGTGAAGGGTGTTATGTTGGCCAAAAAGGAATATTAATATGATTTGGCGTTTTTTACTTTTAGCATTATCTGCGTTTAGCGGATTTTCTCAGGCTGGTTTTTATTTATCCATGGGAAGCACTTACGATCAGCTCTCCCATCAAGTCAAATTTCAGGGTGATGCTGCAAACGCTGAAACTGGGGTAAATCAAGCTTTGGATTTTTTATTGGGTGCAGGTTTTGAATTTCAGCCTGGCGAGAGGTTCTCTATGCCGCTAGGGATTGAGATGGCTTACGCCAAAGCAAAAACCCTCGCAAGCCAGTTGATAAAAGATCAGCCACGCAGTGATGTATTTGGGGCTATCGTTGCCAGGCCAACCATTCGCTATGGATGGGTGGGTGCATATGGGCTTTTGGGATATGGTAATGTGAATTTTACGCAAATGTCTGTTCAAGGTGTGAATAGTCAGGTGGGGGCAAATATCAGAAGTCAGTTTGTGATTCCTTTTTTTGGTCTGGGTGCACAGCTAAAACTTGATCGAGATCTGATTGCTTATGCTGAATTTATTTCTGCCAATACAAGGATTGATGATCTTTTGGGTTTAACCAATACCCCCTATGAAAATAGGCCTGCTCAGATGAGTTTACAAGAAGGTCGATATATGCTTGGGATTCGATATACTCTTTAATGAACCTGAGGGATGATTGGGCTTTGGATAATGTGCATTTTTATCTTAATCCAAAACCACAGCGTTAATGCGTTTTTTTGAATTTAAATCGAGTGGTTTTAAATCTGCTACCAGATTTCCAATAGGCATCTTTGCATGATAAACACCCTTATAGTAAACAAAGGACTGGATTGGAAAGATCATTTTTTTAATTCATGATCTTAGCTGGTTCAGTGTACTGACTAAGTCCAAGGGCAGTGGGCACTCAAATTGCATCGATTTATGAGACAGTGGATGAAGAAATGACAGCTTGTGTGCATGCAGAAATTGCCGATTGAGCGAGTTAATGGCCTGCTGTGTTGTCCAAGGCACTGGGTATGCCAGTGGTATTTTTTTTTGGTAGGTGCTGTCTCCAATAATGGGGTAACCCTCATGCAGTAAATGCACACGAATTTGATGAGTCCGGCCTGTTTCAAGTTTACAGCTAAGTAAGCTAAAGTTTCCTAGTTTTTCTATTGTTTCGAAATGGGTTTTAGCAGGTTTTCCGGATGCGGTCACAGTCATGAGTGTTCGCTTGGTTTTGTGCCTACCGATAGGGGCATCTACAGAAAATTGAAGGGGTGTCTGTCCCCATGTCAGTGCAAGGTATATTCGAGTGACTTCACGCCTCTTAATCATTTCAATAAGTGCATTTTGGGCTTCTATGGTTTTAGCGATGACCATTAGGCCAGAGGTATCTTTATCCAAACGGTGAACAATGCCTGCTCGTGGCAGCTCTATCAGCTTAGGGTCGTGCATCAGTAGCCCATTAAGTAAAGTATCCTGCGGATTGCCGGCGCCAGGATGAACAGTTAGATTTGCGGGTTTATTGATGAGAAGGATGTGATGATCCTCATGAATGATATCAAGAGCGATATTCTGTGGGGCGTGAATGAGTGGCGTGGCTGGTGGGATGATTAAAGTAATCTGGTCATTTTCTTTCAGTGGTTTATTGGGTTTTAGGCATGACTGTTGATTGATCCTTAGCTGACCATCTTTGACCCATTTTTGAATTTGACTGCGTGAATATTCAGGCAAATGCTGGCCCAGAACCTGGTCAGCTCTTTTGCCATGATCTGAGTACTGTGCAATGTATTCGAATTCAGTCAATCTAAAACCTGGATAATTAAGGTCATGGCTGTTATTATAAAGTTGTTTGAGAAAATGGGAAAGAAAAATGTATCAGTTGCTATTTATTGCCCTTGTTTTTTTAACAGGCTGTGATAATTCCTTGGTATTGGGCAATGAAGATGTGAATGTGTCTGAAAAAAAATTATTTGCCAGTGCCCAGGCCCTTGATAAAACTCATGATTTTGAGCAAGCTGCTGAGCAATACGAAAACTTTGTCGGGCTTTTTCCTTTTAGCCCCAAAAAAGCATTGGCGGAACTAAGGGTCATGAAAATATATGACTATTTGGGTCATTATGAGGATCTTGAGGCGTTCTCAGAGGAGCTTGTGCAGTCATCCTCGCCAACACCAGAATCATTGTATTATTTTGCCAGGGCTAATTTTAAGCTATCCCGATCTGAGTTTTTTGATTTAATTTCAAAAGATCTTGGCGGCAGTGATTTGATTCGACTTGAAAAATCCAAGCAGGCATATGAGGAGGTGATCCGTCATAAGGGCTCATCACTGGCGCTAAAGAATAGTGCCAAAAAGGAACATGCTGAAGTATGTGAAATGATTGCAAAAAATCATTACAAAATAGGCCAGTTTTATCTTAAAAATGGTCATGAGAAAGCAGCCAACCTTAGATTTGAACAAATAAAAAATCTGTATCCGAGCACAAATGTCGCAAGAACTTTGGTCCAAAATCAGAAAAATCTTACAGCAAGTATCGGGTAAATTCCCTATATAAAGTTGTTTGAATCTGCTTATAATGATAAGTGAGATGATCATAGGGTTAGTCATGGAGTGATTAATTCTTAGCGTTCAAGTTTGGAATGCTTGCGCATGGAGTGCGCGATGCAAAATGGTTGCTTTTAAAGTAGGCGGCTACGTTTGTCATGTTCTTTGCTTGTATATAACTCCATGAGGTTTCCCTTTGGATCTTTTTTAAAACTGATGGGTCATAGTGATTTTCAGTTTTTTGGAACCTTGGGTTTTTAGATCGATTTATCGTGAAAATGGCCCTTTTATAATGGAGTAAGACATGGAGTGTTTTTTACGAATCAAGGCCCTGCGTTGGCAAGACTGGCAATCTTTTTTTGAAAGGGAGTGCTGTGAGCTGATGATGGATTGTGGAGGGGTTAGTGATATTGAATTTTATCAGGACCCAGAAGATCCGTCGATTTATGGGTATTTTTTGAACTGTTCGGACATTGATGTTCTAAATCACTTTTTGGAATCTGATCAGTTTGGTGATTTAATGAATATGCACGGGGCTATTTGGGACTTGATGGCCGTGGATATTGCGCAGACAAAATATAATTGACAGATGTGTCACGGGTTAATTGGGCTGAATAGGTCAGTGGGTTGTAACAAATACCTGAAAGGCGCTTTAATATCAGCCCAGTTTCCTCGATAGAGTAAATCAGCTGCTTGGAATCAATAAATCCATCATATCGGTGTGTGCCTTTGGGGATAATTTGCAGCAAATACTCTGCACCTAAGATGGCGCTGGCAAAAGCAGTGAGCGTTCGGTTGATGGTACTGATAATGATAGTTCCATCAGGGTTAAGATGCGATATAAGCCTTTTGGTTATCTGAAGAGGATCAGTAACATGTTCAAGTACTTCAGAACATATGACCATGTCATACTTCTCATTGGGCTCAAAGGATTCAAGAGCGCAGTTGACCCACTGAATATCTAGTTTTAATTCATCAGATTTTATTCTAGCCTGCTCAATTAAGTCAGGAGAGAGGTCAACACCGGTGACTTGATGTCCAAGTTTGGCAAGATCTAAGCTGATTAAACCTCCAGCGCATCCCGCATCAAGGATTTTTAAAGGAGGTTTTGACAAAAACTCCTGGATGAATGACATTCTGATGGGGTGAATATGGTGAAGGGCCTGCATGGGCCCATGAGGCTGATGCCAGGTTTTGGCGTATTGGTTAAAATCATTCATAGCGTGGTTTACTTTCTGATTTGAGCTTATGAAGTAAACCATCAATGACTGTACCGATACCGCTGGCTAATTTTTCACTGAGTTTGATGGGTCTGTGACATTTAATATGAAATACATTCTTTATTTGAAGCAGCTCAAAGATGTATTCATCACTGGTGCAAATGCGATCGACTAAACCTTTTTGATAAGCAACTGATCCAAGCCATACTTCCCCGGTTGCTGCTGATTCAATATCAATTAAAGGGCGGTATTTTTGAATCAAGGATTTAAATTGACCGTGAATTTTTTCAATATCTTGTTTGGCCTTGTCACGTGCCTGGGGTGTATTCTCACCAAAGGTTGATAGAGTGCGCTTGTATTTGCCTGCTGTAATTTGCTCATAGCCGATGTGGTGATTTTTAAGTAATTGATTGAAGTTCATGGCCTCAAGTGCAACTCCGATAGATCCAATATAAGCAAACGGGGCTGCAAGAATTTGATCGGCAACAGCCGCCATCATATAGCCACCGCTTGCAGCTACTTCATCCACACAAACCGTTAGTTTGATCCCATGGTTTCTGATTTGCTCTAAAATCGATGCGCCAAGGCCATAGCCATTAACGACACCGCCGGGACTGTGGATTTTGATGATAATTTCATCAGAGGCGTTGGCCAGTTGTAATAAGGTTGTAATTTGTTTTTGCAACTGCTTTATGCTTTTTGCATGCATATCCCCCTTAAAATCAATCAGAAATGCACGCTCAAGGTTGTTGAGTTTTTCTTTTTTTTGTTTTTGGGACTCAATCTTTGCAAGTGATTTGTAATTTTTGCCCAAAATTGATTTGGCAACTTTAAGTTTATCATGTCGGTATTTCTCATTAAGCGATTCTGATGTGATTGAGTAAATTTCCGGTTTTTTTTTGCTTTGTGCGCTTAGTACCATCAGCACAGCTGCTGCTACAGTGATGACTTTGGCAAAAAACTCTAAATAATTCAGTAAATGATCCATAAATATCCTTTAATTAAAAAGAAGGAGCGCATGCATGGAAACCGTGATCAACATAAAGAACATCACCAGTAACGCCTCTAGATAGGTGGGAAAGAAAAAACACTGCACTATCACCTATCTCATCCAGGCTCACATTCCCTGGAAGAGGACAGCAGGCCTGGTTGGCTTTGAGCATCTCTTGAAAGTTGCCAATTGCACTTGCGGCTAATGTTCGAATAGGACCTGCGGATATGGCATTAACTCGTATATTGTGTTTTCCCATATTTAATGCAAGGTAGCGGACAGCAGATTCAAGTGAGGCTTTTGCAACGCCCATCACATTGTATCCGGTCATTGCGCGTTGAGACCCGATATATGTGAGGGTAAGGATACTTCCTCCGTTTGGCATCAATAAAGGAGCATGCTTTGAAATACCAATTAGGCTATAGACAGAAATATGTTGAGCTTGGCTGAATATTTCAGCTGAAATGTGATCGGTAATGTCACCTTGAAGTGCGGTACGATCTGCATATGCAATGGCATGCACGATGCCTTGGATGTTTGGGTGTGTTTGATGAATTTTATGAAGGGTTTTTTGAATATCATCCTCTTTTTCGACATTTAACGTATAAAGGGAGACGTGTTTAAAATCATTAAAATCAGATTCGGCCCTTTCAGTTAGCTTGTCATTGGCACAGCAAATTATCAATTTGGCACCATGCGCATTAGCCTGCTGGGCAATCCCATAAGCGATAGAACGTTTGGAGGCATACCCTAAAATTAAAATCGTCTGATCGGTTAGAATCATCACCGTTATTCCATTAAATGGGCCAGTATAACGTCAATTTTGTTGTTTGTCACGGCCAGTAAACCAAGATTTTGTGCTTTAAATATGTAATTTTTTTTATTCATTGTTTGTGGGAGAATGGCCTGATGTGAGGCGTGACAATAACCTATTTCTAAAGAAAAAAAATTTATCCTATTGATTTTTAATGATTTATGTTTTTTTATAATAAATGGGTATTGAGATTTTTTAAAAAGCAATACTTGTCATATTTTCAATCGCTTGCTACAATTAAAATATCTCAATGATGCATGGAGCAACAAAGTCACAGGGATATGCAGGAGCAGATTGTGACAGGGAAAATTGAGGTCGTTCATGGAAGAACGTAAAGTGTTCGTCTGGTAGCTCACTGAGCGAGGTTTAGGGTCTGTAGTTCATGGAGAGTGTAAGGGCAAGGAAGCCCGCGACGAACTTTTTTAGGATCGGGAATTTGTATGAACGTGTTGGTTTTGGGGCTATTGATGATGACTGGCTGCTCTACAGTGGTCAGTCAGGCGCAAATTGATCAATTAGATGCTCAGCAGAAAGATTCGTTTTATGCATCCATACAGCCTGAATTGTTGCCTTCAGCGGACACAGGTTCAGGTCAGTTACTCACCTTAGAGGTTAATTCAGGGAAAATTTTAATTGATACTGATTTTGAAGTTCTCTCTGGGGGCCAGTTGGTGATTGCTGAGGGCAAGTGTGATAGTTTAATGCTTAAATCAATTCATCATGCCCGTGTTTTGAAGGTCTGCTTTGATGATGACAAGATCAGAATCGGGACAGGACTGCATGTAAGACACCTGCCTTATCAAAATGCTTTAAAGTATGGGTTAAGGATCGAAAACTTTTTGACAGATGAGGATGATGGGATTTATAGTCTCGATATGCAATTGCGCGTGAGTTGATTCATGACATTTATCATCATTGATACCTCTACACCTTATTATCTTTGTATTATTGCCTCTGATCAAGCCATTCAATTCTCACATCTTGAGAAATACCCATCTAAAGAGGCTGCTGATCTTTTTTTAACGCAAATCTTTCAGGGTCTTGATGGTTTGGGTATGGGTGTTGCAGATTTAGCGGCAATTATTGTGACAAATGGCCCAGGTTCCTTAATTGCACTGCGCACTGGGCTCTCAATAGCTCAGGCCATGGCATGTGCTCATCAGCTACCCGTTTATGTTGTAGGATCGATGGCACTTTATGCGTGTGCGATGAGAAAACCAGTATTTATGGATGCCCGTTGCGGTCATTTTTATTATTATAAGGATTTTTCAAGGCAGTATCCTGATATGTATCCTGCCAGTGATATTGCGCTGGTTCAGGATGACTGTTTAGTTGCAGGTGACTGCTCTTTTGACATAGAGTCTCAGCAAGTGCTTGATGTTAAAAACATTGCCCAATTGCACCGTGCTGCTTTTGAACTCATTAAGTCTATAAAACCTGTTTTGGCCAGTGAGGTCTCTGGTTTTTACCTTAAGCCTGCTGTGAGTGAGTGATCATTGAAGCATTTTCAAGTTTTTGCAGTTGTTTTTTTGCCTCAATGATCACATTTTCTGGAAGTCCTGCTAGCCTTCCTACCTCGATTCCATAGCTTTTGCTGGCAGAGCCTGTTGCAACTTGGTGGCTGAATATCAGCTGCCCATTTTCAAAAAAAGCCTGAACATGTTTTAACACTGTTGATGATTGATTGAGCATTTGAGTGATTTCAAAATAGTGTGTGGATAACAGCGTCATGCTTTGATTGGAGGTTAACAGGTGAAGAGTGATGGCATATGCCAATGATAGCCCATCATAGGTTGATGTGCCTCTTCCAATTTCATCCAGAATAACCAGACTTTTGTTGGTGGCATTATGAAGAATGTTAGCGGATTCTGTCATTTCTACCATAAAGGTCGACTGTCCTCTGGCTAGCTCATCATGGGCGCCGATTCGGGTATAGATGCCATCAATGGGGCCAAAAACAGCCTGTTGGGCAGGCACATAAAACCCGCAGTGGCTCATAAGCGTCACCAGGGCAACTTGGCGCATATATGTCGATTTACCACCCATATTGGGGCCGGTGATGATATGTAGTCGCTGCTTGTGATTGATAAAAATGTCGTTGGGTGTGAAATGTGCTAAAGATTGCTCAATGATCGGATGTCTGGATGCAATCAGGGTAATGCCCAATTCAGCGCTAAATTCAGGCCTTGTATAGTTGTTGTGATTGGCAAATTGTGCATGTGTTGTGATTAAGTCAATTAAGCCAATGGTTTGGGCTGAGGCCTGCATGGCGTGTAAATGTTGAGTAAGTTGCTCAATGATGTCTTGGACGATTTGTGCCTCAAGCTGTAACGCTTTGGCCTGACTGGTAAGAACCTTGTCTTCAAGAACCTTAAGGTCTTGGGTGATGTAGCGTTCGCTGTTCTTGAGGGTTTGACGACGCACATAGTGACTTGGGGCCATTGCAGATTGGGCTCTGCTTAGTTCGATGTAAAATCCATGCACTTTGTTAAAACGGACTTTAAGCGTGCTTAGGTTAAGGGTTTGCTTTTCTTTGGCTTCAATTAGCTCAAGGTGCTGGTGAATGTCGCTGGCAAGGCGGTTGAGTAGATCCAGCTCATCATTAAAACCCTCTTTGATAATTCCTGCCTCGCGCATCTGATTTGGTGGTGTGTCAGACAAGGCCCTGTTCAATAAATCTGATAATTCGTAGGGGTTGATGAGTTGATTCATGGCCTGATCAATCAGGGCATTTCCAGCTGGTATTGATTGACTGAATTCAGGAAGTATATTTAGAAAATACCTTAACTGAAGAAGTTCTTGGGGCTTTATGTTACCCAGTGAGAGTCGTGCTAAAATCCGCTCAATATCGCCCAGATGATTAAATATGTTTTCTAAGTTGATATTGTGATATTGAGCATGAGCGATGGCTTGGTGCCGCATTTTTAGTATTGATTGATCTTGTAGGGGGTTCTCAAGCCATTTTTTTAATTCACGCAGCCCCATGGGTGTATGTGTTGATTTAAGGGTGCTAAAAAGGCTGGGTGATTTGGATTGTGACTGCGTGATTTCAAGATGCCTGGCTGTGTTTGCTGGGATATTTAAATAATGACTGTGATTGACAAAATGCATGCTTTTGATGTGATTCAAATTTTGTTTTTGTGTGATTTGTAAATAATTGAGTAAGGCCCCTGCCGCTGATATGGCTGCGATTTTTTGCTCATGAATGAATCCATCCAGGGATTGAACTTGGAAGTGCTCTAAAAGAAGCTGGAGGGTGCTGCTGGGTTTGAATTCTTTTGGATTACGTGAATTGATAAATGGGCGGCATTGAAGATTGAGCGTTGGGCTGTCACGTGCGACAAGGAGCTCTGATGGATTTAATTTATTAATCATGTCCAGCGCATGATCCAAAGAATCAAATTCTGTGGTTATTAGTGCATGGCCAGTCAGATCGCAATATGCAATGCCAAAACCGTTTTGCTGGCAAATGGCAAGAATCCAATTGGCTTCATCCGATTGAAATTGAAGAGCGTCAGTTCGAGTACCTGGGGTAATGATTCTTACAACTTCACGCTCACAGGGGCCTTTGCCAGTTGGCTCAGATGTCTGCTCACAAATAGCGACGCTATGTCCGTTTTGCGTTAGTTTGGCAATATAGTTGTCAGCAGCATGATAGGGCACACCAGCCATAGGGATTCTTTCTCCCTGATGGTGTCCTCGTTGTGTGAGTGTGATACCTAGAATCTGGCTGGCTTTAATCGCATCATCAAAAAAAAGCTCATAAAAATCGCCCAGTCGATAAAATAAGAATGCGTTTTGGTGCTGTTCTTTGATGGAGAAATACTGCTGCATCATGGGGGTAAGGGACATAAGACATCGTTAATTTTAAGTGAATTCATGTTACCAGTTTTTAGTTGAAAAACAACCAGCATGAATATTGCTGGCAGGGGTGATCAAGGCTTCAAATTTAAGGATTAATTTTTAAATACCAGTAGCCAGTTGAAGGGAAAGTCAGTAGAATGAAGCAAGATATATGCTGAGGAAAAATATGACAACAGATACGAATAATCGGGCCAAAGCGCTGGCATTGGCAATGTCCCAGATTGAAAGACAATTTGGAAAAGGTGCTATTATGAGAATGGATGATCAAGCAGACCATGGCATTGATGCCATATCAACAGGCTCTATTTCCTTAGATTGTGCTCTTGGGATTGGTGGGATTCCCAAAGGTCGTATCACTGAAATTTATGGTCCTGAGAGCTCAGGAAAAACCACAATGACATTACAAGTCATTGCCTGTTGTCAGAAGCAAGGTGGTATTGCTGCGTTTATTGATGCAGAACATGCACTTGATCCATCATATGCCAAGAAACTGGGTGTGGATGTCGATGCACTGTTGGTCTCTCAGCCCGATACAGGGGAGCAAGCACTTGAAATCACAGATATGCTGGTGCGATCCGGTGGTGTTGATCTGGTGGTTGTGGATTCAGTGGCTGCATTAACACCAAAAGCTGAAATAGATGGTGAAATGGGGGATGCACATGTTGGTCTCCAAGCTCGCTTGATGTCTCAGGCATTAAGAAAGTTAACAGCCAATATTAAGCGTTCAAATGCCGCAGTGATTTTTATCAATCAGATTAGAATGAAAATTGGGGTGATGTTTGGCAACCCAGAAACAACAACTGGTGGCAATGCCTTAAAGTTTTACAGTTCTGTGAGAATGGATATTCGCAGGATAGGTGCGCTAAAACGTGGGGAAGAGATTTGTGGCAATGAGACACGTGTGAAGGTTGTTAAAAATAAGGTTGCTCCTCCATTTAAGCAAGTTGAATTTGATATACTTTATGGTGAGGGTGTGTCAAAAGAGGGTGAAATGATTGATTTGGGAGTTAAACTTGGATTGATTGAAAAAACAGGGGCTTGGTATAGCTATTCTGGTCAAAAGTTGGGTCAGGGTAAGGAGAATGTGCGTCAACTTTTAAA
>VGUW01000015.1 GCA_016874185.1 Gammaproteobacteria bacterium | reverse complement strand
ATGTTATTCCATGAATTTTTTGATATAGTGGGCATTATGAATTTGTGCCAAAGTCAAAAACGTTTCTTGCAGCAACTGGGCTTTAACCAGTGGGTTGTTAAAAGCAACTTTCTTTTGATTCGAGTCTCGGGAAATGGTGCCCAGATGGTTTTAAGGTTTTGTGTTACAGCCAATCAAGATGTGCAGAAAATGCTTTTGCGCATTTGTCGGCTTGTGGGGCTTGATTGCATGGTGGTTGATCAGGCAGATGAGGTCATTGATTGTGCTTGTGATCCAAGGCAAATTTATGAGAAAATTAGAGCATGTTGTTTAAAGAAGGGGGGCTGATGAATGAGTTAAGTATGACATTATCAGAACTTGATGCCCAGGTTTTTAATTGGCTAAATCTGGAAAGAGGCAGGCAGGCTGCACATATAGAATTGATTGCTTCTGAGAATTATGCACCCAGAGCTGTTTTAGAAGTCCAAGGCTCAATTTTGACAAATAAATATGCCGAAGGATATCCAGGCAAGCGTTATTACGGTGGCTGCGAATATGTGGATCAGATTGAGCAATTGGCAATTGATCGTGCTTGTGCTTTGTTTGGCGCTCGTTTTGCAAATGTTCAGCCTCATTCAGGGTCCAGTGCCAATGCAGCAGTTTATCTGGCACTGTTAAAACCTGGCGATCGAATACTTTCAATGGGCTTGAGTGCAGGTGGTCATTTGACCCATGGTTTTTCAGTTAATTTTTCAGGAAAGCTGTATGAGGCCCATCACTACGGTGTTGATGCTGTAACAGGCTTGGTTGATATGACAGCAGTGCGTGAGCTTGCATTTAAATGGCGGCCTAGGTGTATCATTGCAGGGTTTTCTGCTTATTCAAGAGTTTTGGATTGGGCTGCATTTCGAGCGATTGCTGATGAAGTTGGTGCATATTTGATGGTTGATATGGCGCATATTGCGGGTCTTGTTGCCAGTGGACATTACCCAAATCCTATACAGCATGCGCATGTTGTAACCAGTACAACACATAAGACACTTCGCGGTCCTAGAGCGGGTCTTATCTTGTCGAATGATGAGGCATTGTTTAAAAAATTAAATACGGCAGTGTTTCCAGGTTCACAAGGTGGTCCCTTAATGCATGTGATTGCCGCAAAAGCCGTTTGTTTTCGTTTGGCCCAGTCTGAGGCCTTTAAACAGTATCAGGCACAGGTTATAAAAAATGCCAAAGCCATGGCGCTATGTTTTATTAAGCATGGGATTGAGGTGATCAGTGGAGGTACAGACATTCATCAATTTTCACTGAATTTACAGTTAGTGGGCTTGACTGGAAAGGATGCTCAAGATTTGCTTGAGAAGGCACATATTACGCTAAATAAGAACAGCATTCCTAATGATCCACTGCCTGCGACAATGACCAGTGGCGTTCGAATCGGCACCAGTGCTATTACAACCCGGGGCATGGATGAAAAAGCTGCAGATGAGATAGCCGAAAATATCTGTTGGCTTTTGCGTGATCCCTCGCTGATTGAGGATATAAAAGCAAACATGATGAAGTTAGCAACAAAGTATCCATTGGAGAATATATTATGATGTGTCCATTTTGCCAAGAAGCAGATACCCGGGTTGTGGATTCGCGTTTGGATATCACGAGTAATCAGGTGCGTCGAAGAAGGGAGTGTGGGGCATGTTCCCAACGTTTCACGACATTTGAGCAGCCGACGTTCAGTTTACCTTCTGTGCTGAAGAGCGCAGGGTTTTCAGAGCCATTCTCAGAAGAAAAATTGCGAAGGGGTTTTTCGAAAGCGCTTGAGAAGCGCCCTGTTAGTCAGTCGCAAGTGGATGCTGTGGTGGCAAGAATTATTCATCAGATTAGATCAAATTGTGATAAAGAAATTTCATCCAAGTCTATTGGGCAAATGGTGATGATGGCTTTAAAGAAAATGGATCCAATTGCCTATGTTCGCTTTGCCTCAATTTACCTATCATTCCAAGACATTGAAGCATTTCGATCGGTGTTGGAAGAGCTTGAAACTGAGAGGGTATGATGAAAAAGCAGTCGAAGCGATATTTGGCCAGAGTGGCAGTGATGAAGAAGATTTATTGCGACCTGTTTGGTGGAAATCTAAATCAAGATCAGGATGATCGGTTTGATCAGGAGTACTATCAGTTACTTTTAGCTGGGATTTTGCTGCATCAGCCATTGATTGATCAACATGTTGAGCCTATGTTAGAGGACGGCGGGTTGGATGATATGATGATACTTGATCGGATTATTTTATCAATTGGGGTTTATGAGCTTGAGTATCGGCCTGATGTCCCCTGGCGTGTGGTGGTAAATGAGGCTGTTGAAATGGCCAAAGAGTATGGCTCGGAGGATGGTTGGCGAATGGTGAATGCTGTTTTGGATAAATTATCAAAAGCATTGAGAAAGGAAGAAAGGGCATGAAAGGGATTTCATTCGAATATGAATGGTCAACTTGTTTGCGTTTAGGGTATATGACAGCGCCTGGAACCTGGGGTTCTTTGGTCGGGGTTTTGATGTATGCTGTTTTTCAGTTTTTGCCTTTTTTTCTTCACATTCTTTTATGGCTCATGGTGGTGATGTATTCGATCTATGCTGCATCCATTGTTGCGCATCAATTAAATGTCACTGATCCTCAGCAGGTCATTTCAGATGAAGTTGTGGGGATGTGGTTGGTGCTGATGATTGTGGCTCCAAGTCAAATATTCTCAGGGGTATTTGCGTTTATTTTATTTCGAGTTTTTGATATTTTAAAACCAGCCCCAGTAAAATGGGCGGAGCAATTTGACGGTGGCCTTGGGATTGTGGCTGATGACATTGTTGCGGCGATAATGGCTATATTTGTCGTGTTTGCTTTTCGTTTGGTATAAGATTTATCTGATGCCTTATTGCAAGAGCGGCCGATTTATATCATCGGTTTTTTTGAAAACGCTCAATGAAACAACTTATGATATTAATGTACGAAGAGTGCAGTTAGACTTTGTCTGGTCTTTTGAAATGAGGATTGCTTAGCTTGGGTTCCCAGTGGATTTTGATAGTCTTAAATAAATGACTCTATTTTTAAGAAAGAATAATTGCAATTTGGCTTGATTTTGATAAGATTTGCATAATATATGCGAATCATTTTATGAATAAATCAATTTCTTTTCTTGTGTTTGTCGGGTTATTATCTGTTTCGGTCTTTGCTGAAGAAAAAAGTATAGGGGCTCTGGTTAATGGCTCAAGCTGTAGTCTTAAACTGGTAAGCAAAGAAATTGTTGACGTCAATGAATCTGTTTTCCCAGATCAGATCTTAGCAGGGGACAGAGCTGATTTTGTTGTGAATTTTTCTACGAGTTTTTTTTCATCTCCTAGGTTTTCTCTTGAGTATGATACTTATTGTGAGGACCAAGCAATCTCAGATGGTGGTAAACTTTTAGTTTTTAACGTCGAAGCAAAAAGACATTTGGTTGCCTGTATTTCTTCTGACACTATGGACCTAAAGCCAGGAAAGTATATAAACCCAGAACTCAAATGTGGCCTCCTTTTTAATTATGATACAAAAGTGTCATATGTTCTGAGAATTATTAATAAGAGGACTTAATACATAAAGCGTCTAAGGCAGCTTCTTACGGACAAAATAAGCCAGTGTTTTTAAGCTGACATTCTTTAATGGTTAAGTGCTTATATGCCATTACCATCGTGTAGGATCAGCGTTTTCATATATGCCCAGATTAAATTTAAGAAATAGCCTGCTAATGCTGTTATGTTATCTATAAAATAGCGCAGGCCATTCTTTGACTTTGGTTTGATCTTTCTTTATGATTTTGCTGTTGAGTCACGGCAGAAGCCTCTGGGAATGTCGATGGCCGATTTTCAACTGGGGCTGTCTCCAACGAGTACTTTGCAGCCAATGATAGGAAAGTAAAAATTCCAGTGATGATGGTGATTGACATTGTGCTTAACGAAAAACTTGGTAATAGCCATAAGCTGGCGATTATGAGCCAGGTAAGCGGGATGATGCTGCCTGCGTTTGGCACGTTTTTGATGGATTGCAGATGATGGGAAAAGCTGAGTTTATTGCCATCTAAATTGCTATCAAGATTAATTAATGCGGACATGACAAGATTGCAAATCAAGAAGAGGGTACCAGATGCGCCTAGTGCGCTTTCACCAATTCCGATAAAGCCATTTCCGATTGCATTCATTAATATAATCAAACCGACAACGATGGTGGATGGATTTAGGAGACTTGGTATGGATTTTCGTTCTTGATCGTAGGTGACCCCGAATGCTCTCCCAACTGCCTTAAAATTAAAGGGAATTTCACAAAGTATAATGCTGAAAAACAGGGCGAAGACCGTTAAGCACCTTGCGAGCCCTGTTAATTGTGGGAAAAACTGCATCAGTACACTTAAGGTGGATGGGAGGTAGGTGTAAAGGAAAAGTGAATACAAGGCTACGGATGTTACAACAAGGCCGAAGAATACAGCTGCTTTATGTTTTAAATCGCTATCCGATTTGAATAAAAAATCAGTTGTTTTTCTCCATATCAATTTCCATGATGAAATTTCTTCGCCTTGATCGGTACTTGTTGTTGTTAATGCGTGGCCTAACAGTATAAATGTGCCAAAAAAGAAGGCGATTGAAAAAAGAGCTGGAAAATAGCTGGGGATGAGCAGTGCTTGTATCTGGGCAGTTTGGAGCAGTTTGCTCCAAATGTCATAGGTAAACATGGCCTGAAGCGCGCTGGCAAGCAAGGCAATTATAAATTCAATGGGTTTTGATGCAAATTCGGTCAGGAAGTTTGAAAGAGTTTTGGCAAAGTCCTCGTGGTCTTTGGTATATAGCAAGTAGTTTAAAATAAAGCCGCTAATTGCACAGGGAATGGCGATGAAAGGTGCTAAAGTGCTCAGGGATAGGAAGTAGTAGGCATTGACAGCGCAGCATACTGCAATCATGAAAGCAGAGGTGTGGGCGATAATAAATGCGAAGGGGTTAGTAGCCATAAAAATATCATTTTTTAATATGCAAAAATTTTAGCACGGGGCTTAAGTCAAGTAAACACTTATTTTATTTGAGTATTTCATTAATTTTTTGACAGGGGCTTAAACAGTTTATTTTGAACATCATCGGTAGCTTCTTGATTATTTTGCAAAAACAATTTAGCAGCAATCATTCTCAGAATACTCATTTGTTGATGGTTAAAAAGTGGTGAATGGGATTAGAGAAACAAAAAACGGTTGATTGATGCTGTCCTGGCTCTAACATGAAGTGGTCATTTGATGATGGTTGTGTTTCTTCTTAAGCTTGGCACGAATCGATCAGAGTTTAATATTTTGCATGGCCATTTTGAATTTAGTTTTAAGCTGGGATTTCATGCATGGGTTCTTTTGCTGCTGTTAATATATTGGTATGGATGGCTTGAGTGATAAACCAGGGTTGGTTGAGAACAAGCTGAAGTTGACTGATGTTGGTGTCGATGCCCTGGATCAATAATTCATTTAGCGCTTGACGCATATTGATGAGCGCATCAGCTCTAGTGTCACCTGATGCAATGACTTTCATGATCATAGGGTCGTAGTAAGGAGTGATCTGAATGCCTTGATAAAGCTCTGATTCGATCCGAATATTAGCGCCGCCAGGTAATCTGATTTTTGTGATTATTCCTGGGCTGGGGGTTCCAAGTTTGGTGTTTTCAGCAACAATTCGACATTCTATGGCATATCGCAGAGGCTTAGTGGTCATCTGAAATGGCTTGCCAGCAGCGATTAGGATTTGCCATTTACAAAGATCAATATTAAAGGCCTCCTCAGTGACTGTATGCTCTACCTGAAGGCGTGTATTCATTTCAATAAAATAAAATGTGTTGTCCTGGTAGAGAAATTCATAGGTTCCAACGCCATGGTAGCCAAGTTTTTGGGTTGCCAATTTTAATTTTTCGCGAATGGGTTGTATAACAGCCATTGGGATATTGGTAACTGGCCCCTCTTCAATGATTTTTTGATAACGTCTTTGAATGCTGCAATCACGCTCTCCCAGTAGCTCTACATGACCATAGTGATCGCTAATTACTTGAAATTCGATGTGGCGAGGCTCATTTAAATATTTTTCTATATAAATGGTTTCATTATCGCAGGCGTGTTTGGCTTCTATTTTAGCCTCATGATATGCCAAATCAAAATCTGTTGCATTTTTAACAATTCGCATACCTCGTCCGCCGCCAGCAAATGCTGCTTTAATCAGCACTGGATAGCCAATTCGATGGGCTTCCGATTTGGCCAGATCTAATGTATTGGTTTGGCTTGATCCTGGGACAGGGAGGATGTCAAAGGCTTGCAGAGCTTTAATCGCAGATATTTTGTTTCCCATCAGTGCGATACTTGCTGAGTTGGGTCCAATAAAGCAAATATTGGATTTTTCACAAATTTCTGCAAATTTTGCATTTTCAGCCAAAAACCCATAGCCTGGATGGATGGCGTCAGCTTTGGTAATTTGTGCAGCACTTATGATGGCTGGGATATTCAGGTAGCTTTCCGAAACAGGGGCTTGACCGATGCATATGGCATGATCAGAGATGCGAACATGTTCTGCATTTTTGTCAGCAACAGAGTAGATTGCAACAGTTTCAATATTAAGTTTTTTGCAGGCTCTGATAATGCGCAAAGCGATTTCGCCTCGATTGGCGATGAGGATGCGTTTAAACATGTGGAATGATCTCAAACAATCGTTGTCCAAAATCAACAGCCTGTTGATTTTTGATGCAAACTTTGCTGATAACGCCGGCATGCTCTGATTTAATTTTAGTGAACATTTTCATGGCCTCTATAATACAAACCACCTGGCCAGCTTCAACAGTGTGTCCAACATCAACAAAAGGTTTTGCATCTGGGTTTGGTGATAAGTAAACCGTGCCGATCATTGGGCTGGTAATGCAGGGGTGAGTGGATGTTTGTGTGTTGTTTGCTGGGGTAATTACCGTAGAATTCTCATAAGGCTTTGAGATTGAGTGAGACTCAAGTTCAATTTCAGTGTCAGCATTTTTGATTCTGATTCGTTTTAATTGGTGAGTATTAAGAAAATTATTGAGTTCTTCAATGATTGAGAAATCGATGGGTTTCATTTGTTGCCTTGCGCTATAAACATTTTTTTATCGCACAATCAGCGTTTAAAGTCAATTATAACCAGGGCTCTGGCCGTTAGGGCAGGGTTGCCATTGGTGGTCTTTTGAAATAAAACAGCTGGGTAGGGCAATCACACGGTGATGATTCAGCCACTGCTCTTTCCAGTTTTCCAAATGGGTGATGTCCAGCCATAAAATTGTTGTTTTGGACGGCTCAAGCTTTAACTTTAGTTTTTGACAATTGGGGCACCAATCAGCAGTAACGAAGAGTTTGTTGTTGTCAGATAATTTTGCCAGCTCAATATCATGAAGGCTACTTGAGACTGTGGGTTTAATTTGTGGCTGATAAAGTCCAGTGCCAAGCAGCAAAGAAAGCAATATTAAGTCGATGGTTTGTCGAGGTCTTTTTAGAGCGAGATAGGCCGATAAGATCATGAACGTAAAGTTGGTGATGGCTGATGTTGATTGTTGGGTCATCATGTATATTGCAGCAAAAAATGCCAGAAAGCGCAGCGCTTTTGGCGTAAAAGATAGGGCCTTTTGGTAAGCTTGTTGACTGACTTTAGCAATCCACCAGAACCCGATACTGGATATGGCGAAAAAATTCACAGCGCCAATTATCAAATATGGGATTGAAAATTGATGATTTGAACTGATTGTTCCAATTTGGAGGGGCAGAAGGCAGCTGGATGATAAAATAATCGCTAAGAAAGAAGGAAGTTTGGTGTGATTCTTAATCAATGGGGGAGGGGTGAATTTGTTTTCAAATAAAATGAAGGCAATGCAGATCAGTAAGAATAAATTAGCAGCATGGGTTAAACCAAAGGTGCTGGCCATACTAATGATTTGTGTGCCAAAGACTTGAAGCAGTGATTGATGAAGTAACAGAACAGCGCTCATTAGGAAACTATTTGACAGTAAGCGTGCCCGAAATTGGCTACTGACAATGAGCCAAAGGGGAGCAAGGCAAGGGTTAAATACGGTTGATAGCGCAAGAATTGAGCTGGTGATAATAATTTGTATTAAAGATGGTTGGCTGGGAAATATCTGCGCAGTGTAGGGCATTAAGCATTGACCATTATCCAGGCATGCGTAAACCCGAAGAGTTGACTCATGTGGCGGAGTTTTAAAGGTGGTCGATATTGGCAGGGGCTCATTTGAATCAGAAATCAGTGGTTGGTCATTGAGTGTGATGCCCTCAGGATTTAGATGAGTCGGCACTGAAGATTCAATGTTGATGGTGGTAAAGCCTTGGTGCTGATCCAGGGTATGAGATAAAACATGACCCCAGAGCGTTGAAGGCAGCAGGAGGATTAAAAGGCACTTAGCGAAGCAGTTCATTAATTGATGTTTTCTTTCGAGTGGATTCAGTGACATTTTTGATAATCATGGCGCAATAAATTTGACCACCCTTGTAGGGTAATGTGCCGGGGACAACAACGCTATATGCTGGGATATGGCCATAAGTGATGGATTGATCTTGGGTGTTGAAAATTTTGGTGGAGGCTGAAAGGTAGACGCCCATGGCAATAACACTGCCTTGACCAATAATCACACCCTCAGCAATCTCAGAACGTGCGCCAATGAAACAATGGTCTTCAATCACTGTGGGGAGTGAGCCTTCAGGTTCAAGAACACCGCCTATACCTGCTCCTCCTGAAATATGGCAATGGCTACCAACTTGAGCGCAGGAGCCAACTGTGGCGTGTGCATCAATCATCGTATAATCACCCACATGCGCACCGATGTTAATGAAGCATGGCATTAAAACCACGTGCCTGCCGATGTATGCGCCTTTTCGAACGACACTGCCAGGCACAGCGCGGATAGCATGGCGCTGAAAATCATCAGCAGACCAGTTTTGGAATTTTAAAGGGACCTTGTCAAAGCAGCCGGGGAATTCAGGGATTAATGTGGCTTGTTGGGTGCGCAAGTAAGCAAGAATACTGGCTTTGGCTTTTGTATTGACCTCCCAGCTCTGATTTATTTTGGTTGCAGCACGCAGATGGCCGCTGTCCAAACGGTCAATTTCATCACAAATGAAGTTTAGCTCAAACTGACTTAAGCTTTGATTTTGTTTTAATTTATCAAGGATGTTAAGCGCATTAGGGTTGATGTCAACATGCATTCAATGGTCCAGCAAATGAGAATTAAAAAAACATTATGATCATAAAATAAAGTATGCGCAATACAAATGACTTGTTTTTTTATGAAAAACTGGTTATTTTAAACACGTTCGGGGTGTAGCGCAGTCTGGTAGCGCGCCTGCTTTGGGTGCAGGATGTCGGGGGTTCGAATCCCTCCTCCCCGAATAGATTTGCGCCTGTAGCTCAACTGGACAGAGCAACGGCCTTCTAAGCCGTGGGTTGCAGGTTCGATTCCTGCCAGGCGTGCATGGTGAACGTAGCTCAGTTGGTAGAGCCCCGGATTGTGATTCCGGTGGTCGTGGGTTCAAGCCCCATCGTTCACCCATCTAATTTTATTCTATTGATTTTTTACAAGACGAATACTCGTAACCTCCATCTGTCCATTTTTATCAATCCCACAAATCTTGACCTCATCGCCAACAAAGAGTTTTTTATGGTCCGAAAATGTGTTTAGCACTGCATTAATCCACGAAGTATTGCCCAGAGGGAAATTGTCTTGTGCGCACTCATTAAGGCCCCCCATCATTAATTTTAGAAGCAATAGCTTTCGCTCTTTTTTTAATGCGATGATCGTGCATGTTCCATGAAATTCAAGCATTTTTCACTCCTTAGAAAACAAACGCCAATTCAATTAGAGTACATTATGAGAACTTTTGCGTCAATACTTCTAAATTGCTTGACGAGTTAAAAACTAACTGATAGTCTCATTTTGATGCGAGAGTGGCGGAACTGGTAGACGCGCTGGGTTTAGGTTTCAGTGGGGTAACCTGTGAGAGTTCGAGTCTCTCCTCTCGTATTAGATTTTCCAAACCAGGTATTAAATATGAGCGAAGTAAAATTTTCTTTTGACAAGCAGGTTGAGTTTGAAGGATTGAAGGGAACTTTAAAGATATTAATTCCCTCTGCTGAATTCAAAAAACGCGTTGATGCCAAAGTTCATGAAGTTGCAAGGAAAGCAAGTATTTCAGGTTTTAGACCTGGCAAAGTGCCTGCAAATTTAATTCGCACAAGATACCTGCCTTCTATCTTGCAAGATGAGGGCATTTCTATTGCCGATGAAGCTTATAATCGGGCAATGGCTGACGGGGGTTATAGTTTAGCGGCCGATCCTGAAATTGAATTGCAGCCACAGCCACTGGTTATCGATAAAGATATCGATTTGTTGGTTAAGTTTGAGATTATTCCAGAATTTGATTTGTGTGATTTGACAAAGGTTTCATGTGAACAACCGGTGGTTGATTACTCAGCTGAAAAAATCAAAAAACTCGTTGATGATGCATTAAAGGCGAATCCAAATTGGAGTGAGGTCGATCGGCTAACTCAGCCTGATGATCGAATCACCCTTGATTTTGATGGGTTTTTAAATGAAAAACCTTTTGATGGGGGATCTGCCAAAGAACATCAAATGATCTTAGGCGAAGGTAAAATGCTTGAAGAGTTTGAGGCTAACCTGATTGGTAAAAAAGCTTTGGAGTCATTTGAATTCCCATTGACATTCCCTGAAGATTATGCTGCAAAAGATTTGGCCGGTAAAGAGGTTGTATTTAAGGTTACAATTTCAAAAATTGAGGCCCCAACCCTTATGAAACTTGGCAAGCCATTTTACAAAAAATTAGGTCTTGAATTGGCAACCAAAGAAGAGTTTGAGAAGCATTTGATTGAGAAAGATACCAAGGCACATTCCGCTGTTATTGAAGAAGCATTTAAGAAAAAAATATACGAAGCTGTTTCAAAAGCAGTGACTGAGTTTGAGCTTCCCGGTAAAATGGTTGAGTCTGAAGCTAAGCGCCTGGGTGTTGATTTACTAACGGCTAAAGACTCAGAGGTTCAGAAAGTTAAAGAAAATGTTCGGGTTTCATTGATCCTTCAAAAAGTCATTAAATCTGAAAAGATTACTTGTGCGCAAGAAGATATTTTGGCTTATATTAAGTCAATGTCCCCAGAGTACCTTGATGTTGAGCTCTTTTTGAATTGGTATGCCAAAGATAGATCTCGGATTGAGCAGGCACAATTTATGGTATTGGAAAATAAGGTGTTTCAGTACCTGAGGTCCCAGGTTCAGACTAAAGAAGTCAGCATGCCAATTGATAAGATTGAGGCAATGCTTGGTTAAGTTTAATTTGGAGTGAATTGTGGCTTACTTTCGTTCTTTTTTATTTCTGATCCTGTCTGTCCCAAGTTTGTTTGCTGCCGATAGGACTGCTTTTATAAATAACTTATCAAAATGCCAGATTAATAAAGTTTACGAAAAAGTATCAGGTTTTCCTCAAATCAGTTATCCAGATGTGATCTTGCAGGGCAAAGTTGCTCAATTTAAGGTTACTTTTCCTGCTGCGATCAATGACCCTATGGGTGTAAAAGCCCATGTTCGGTATGATGTTATATGTCAGCGATCAGATGCGGGTGAATTTATTTTCTATAGCATGATCGGGACTAATGAAACAATTGTTGTTTGTCTTTATAGTTCTAAAACTAAATTTTCTTCGGCAAGGGCATGTGAATATTTGATTGAATCCAAGGACGCTGCTCCAAAAACAATTGTGATAGAAGACCTTTAGTTTATCTACTTTGAGCTTAACTCCATTAAAAGATTAGCGCTACTTGTGCCATACATTTTTTAGTTTATGTTTTTGTGTCTTGTCATGGCGACTGAGTCATCTGCTATTTACAGTTGATATCTCAAATTAAATCTTACGCCACAGCGTTTATTTTGGGCAAAAGATTCAAGGGCTATAAAATACTTCTGGCACTGTACTTTTTAATTCATAGTCAATAAACAATCTCTGGAATCAGCTTTAGCTGTCTCTTGTGAATAGGGGTTTGATATGACGGATTTTGGCCCAAGCATGGTTGGGGACAAACCATGAGATGACGAATTTATTGATCTGATTGATTTACCCTTGGCGGTTTTTAAAACCATCAGGATTATGCATTTAAGTCATAGACTGCCGTGTTGATATTGCGTGTAAGGTTCAATTCGTATACTATTGTGCTATATGATAATTGAATGATTTGTGGAAAAGGATTGTGTATGAGTCAAAATATGATTATGAATAATTTAGTCCCCATGGTGGTTGAGACATCAGCAAGAGGTGAACGTGCATATGATATTTATTCCCGGCTTTTAAAAGATCGAATCATATTTCTTTGTGGCCAAATTGAGCCTTATATGGCAAATTTAATTGTTGCACAGATGCTGTTTCTTGAGTCTGAGAGTCCAGAGAAAGACATTTATCTATACATTAATTCACCAGGTGGGGTGGTGAGTGCAGGTCTTGCCATTTACGATACCATGAAGTTTATTAAGCCCGATGTGGCCACATTATGCATTGGTCAGGCTGCCAGTGCCGCATCACTCATCCTGGCATCGGGAACAAAAGGCAAGCGCTTTTGTTTACCAAATGCCTCTGTGATGATTCATCAAGTGCTAGGGGGATATCAGGGCCAGGCCTCTGATATAGAAATTCATGCCAGAGAAACCATGCGTGTTCGTAATTTGGTGGATGATATTCTTGCCAGACATACAGGAAAGTCAATTGAGCAAGTTCGAATAGATACTGAAAGAGATAATTTTATGACAGCGCAGGAGTCGTTGGATTATGGCATTGTTGATCAGATTCTAAAAAGTCGACAAGACATTAAGTAAAGTAGACGATTATGAGTGATTTCAAAGTCCATCATCGCTGTTCTTTTTGTGGGAAAAAAGGTGATGAAGTTAGCAATCTTATTGAGGGCCCTGGTGTTTATATCTGTAATAAGTGCATTGAGTTTGGTTATGAAATCATCCAAGAAGAATCAGATAGAAAAGATCAATCTTTGGATCTTAAGAATTTACCAAAACCAAAGGAAATTAAGGCTCATTTGGATGATTATGTGATTGGTCAGGAGCATGCCAAACGCATATTGGCAGTTGCTGTATATAACCATTATAAGCGATTGAATCACAGTGGCAGTGAAACTGAAATTTCTAAAAGTAACATTATGCTGGTTGGACCGACTGGATCAGGTAAAACGCTGCTTGCACAGTCATTGGCGCGTAAATTAAATGTTCCATTTGTGATTGCTGATGCCACAACCCTCACTGAAGCGGGTTATGTGGGTGAAGATGTTGAGAATGTGGTACTAAAACTCCTTCAGGCCTGTGATTTTGACATTGAGGCTGCGCAAAAGGGGATCATTTATATTGACGAGATTGATAAAATCTCACGTAAAAGTGAAAATCCCTCCATCACCCGAGATGTTTCAGGTGAGGGTGTTCAGCAGGCTTTGCTGAAGTTAATTGAGGGTCATGTGGTTTCTGTACCCCCTCAAGGTGGCCGAAAGCACCCCAATCAAGAATACATTCAAGTGGATACTCGTAACATTATGTTTATTTGTGGGGGAGCCTTTAGTGGACTTGATCGTATTATCCAACAGCGTACACGTAAATCAGGTATTGGATTTGGTGCAGAATTGGTGGGTGAGCTAACTGGGGAGCAAATTAATCGAATTTTGAATCAAGTTGAATCAATAGACCTCTTTAAGTTTGGCTTGATGCCTGAATTTGTAGGCCGATTGCCAGTGATTGCAGTGCTTGAAGAACTTGATGAGCAAGCATTAATTCAGATTATGAAAGAGCCAAAAAACAGTTTAATTAAGCAATATACAGAATTATTTTTACTGGATGGTGTTGAGTTTGCAGTTGAGGACCAGGCCTTAAAAGTGATTGCGCAACGGGCAATGAAGTCTGGAACCGGGGCCAGGGGCCTGCGCTCTCAGTTTGAAAAAATATTGATCAATACAATGTTTGAAATGCCGTCTCGAGATGACCTTCAAAAGGTTGTTGTCACTCAAAAAGTGGTTGAAGAGGGTCTTGAGCCTATATTGATTTTGAATCAGGATAAATAGCAATGAATGAACTTGGTGCAGCTTTATCATTAAAGCAGTACGCGGTTTTACCGCTAAGAGATATTGTGATCTTTCCAAAGATGGTCGCGACTTTATATGTTGGTCGTCACCGATCTGTAGCAGCGCTTAAGACGTTGAGAGATGAGTCTGATCAATATTTATTTGTAGTGGCACAAAAAGATGCTGATTGTGATCAACCAAGGGAAAAAGATCTGTTTCATGTAGGGACTGTTTGTCGAGTTCTACAAATTATAGAACTTCAGGAAAATACTCAAAAAATTTTGGTTGAAGGCGTGTGTCGGGCAACAATTCATCAGTTTGTTTTAAATCAAGATTATGATGAAGTTTTGGTGCGTGAGCAAGAAGAGGATTTGCTGGCTGTGGAGCGTGAGAAGCATTTGATGCCTGTTCTTGAAAACAAGTTTCGTGAGTACAGTGAATTAAGTGACATCATTTCTCAAGATGTTTTGCTTTCTTTGCATGCGCTTAATGACGTTTCAGCTTATGCTGATTTGATTTCGGTGCACATTTCCTTGTCCATAGAAGAAAGGCAAGGACTTTTAGAAATGATAAATTTACATCAACGGATTGAGCGGGTGCTTTATTTCTTAGTGCGGGACATTCAGCGCATTAAAATGATGAAGCGTATTCGTGAGAATGTAAAAGAAAAATTTGTCAAAGAACAAGAAAAAATGCTAAGTGCAGAAACGCTAAAAGCCTATAAAAATGAGCTTGGGATTAATGATGACCCAATGACTTTGGAAATCAATGATTTTGAAAAGAAAATAAAAACCATTCAGCTTTCTGATCAGGCAAGGTCACGCTGCCAGGCTGAACTTTCGAAGTTGAAATTGATGCCGCCTATGAGTGCTGAAGCTACAGTGATACGCAATTATCTGGATGTTGTATTGCAATTGCCCTGGTCAAAACAGAAGGCGTTGAATCACAATTTGATCGAGGCAGAAAAAGTACTTGATGAGGATCATTATGGTCTTGAAAAGGTTAAAGATGCCATTCTTGAGATCATGAGTGTGCAACTTCGTACCATGCATAATAAAGATCAGCAGGCTCCAATTATGTGTCTAGTCGGTCCACCTGGGGTTGGAAAAACCTCTTTGGCCAAGTCGATTGCACGAGCCATGGGTCGTGATTTTGTTCGCATTTCTCTTGGTGGTGTTCGTGATGAGTCTGAAATTAGAGGTCATCGTCGCACATATATTGGGGCGATGCCAGGGAGAATTATAAAATCCATATCCAGGGCAGGCAGCAGTAACTGCTTGGTCTTATTGGATGAAATAGACAAAATGGGGACTGACTTTAGGGGTGATCCGGCTTCTGCCTTATTAGAGGTTTTAGATTCAGAGCAAAATCAAGCATTCAATGATCACTATCTTGAGCTTGATTATGATTTAAGTTCAGTCATGTTTATTACAACTGCCAATACATTGGATATTCCTCAGCCCCTTTTTGATCGCATGGAAATTATTCGCATATCAGGATATACCCATCAAGAGAAGATGCAGATTGTAACGTCGCATTTGATGCCAAAATTGCTAAAGCAAAATGGTGTTAAGGCCAATGAGATTGAGGTATCACCAGGCGCTATTGATGAAATTATTGCACATCATACCCGTGAATCTGGGGTAAGGGATTTGAGGCGTCAAATCTCTAAATTACTTCGTAAGGTGGTGCGAGAGATTGAGTCAAATCGGATTGTCGCTGAAAAAGTAGTTCGTTTAGGTAAGTCTCAGGTGCAAAAATATTTGGGGCCTGAGAGTTATCAAGATCTTAAAATGTATGATAAAGAGCCAATAATCGGCTGTGTTAATGGCTTAGCCTGGACTCCATCAGGGGGTCAAATTTTGACCATTGAGGCACTGGTGTTACCAGGCACAGGGCAGTTGGTCTATACAGGCAGTCTGGGGGATGTGATGCAGGAATCTATCAAAGCTTCATTGTCATTGATTAAAAATCATACAGCCAATGATAAACCCAGCAGCTTTTATCAAAAGCATGATATTCATATTCATGTACCTGAAGGGGCAACACCCAAAGATGGACCCAGTGCAGGGATTACAATTTCAACTGCAATTTTGTCTGCGATTACGCAAAGGGCGGTTAGACCTGATGTTGCTATGACAGGAGAAATAACTTTGCATGGTAAAGTTTTAAAGATCGGTGGATTGAAAGAGAAGTTACTAGCTGCTCAGCGCAGCGGAATTCGTCAGGTGTTAATACCTAAAGAGAATGAGAAAGACCTTAAAGCCATTCCCGGTCATTTCCTGAAGGGAATATCGGTGATTCCTGTAGAAAAGATTCAACAAGTGTTTGAGCAGGTCATTGTTTAGAAACTTTTGGTTGTGTGGTTTAATTTCAACCTCTCTATTTGCTTGGGGAGTGGTTGGCCATCGTGTTATTGCCCATATTGCTGATGCGCATTTAACGGAAGATACGCGCTTTTGGCTTAAAAAAAATTTTGATGTTGATCGTTTGGTTTGGATTGCAAATTGGGCAGATGATATCAAAATTGATTCTAAGCGATCCAAGCCTTTATGGCACTATGGTTATATTGAGGATTTGAGGCAGGAAGATCATATTATTTGGGCTATTGAGAAAAATCTTTCAGTTCTTCAGTCAAAAAAAGCCCTAATGAGGGATAAAGAACAAGCTTTGAAATGGGTTGTTCATTTGGTGGCTGACCTGCATCAGCCTTTGCATATTTCTAAAAAGCGCATTCAGGGGTTTGTGGGATGCATGGTAAGGTTGTCAAGTCCAAGTAAAGTAATGAGCTTGCATCAGGCTTGGGATTCTGGATTGATCGATGCGGAAAAACTCAGCCTTGCCCAGTGGACGGCTTATCTAGAGGGTCAGCACTTTAAAAATGATCTTGAAGTGGACTTAGAGATGTGGGCTAAAAATTCCTATAAAGCACAAGATATCATTGTTCCTAATGGCAGAGATCATTATTGTAAATCATATGCAAATCAAAAGCTCAATCGGGCTTTGATGCCATTTTTAAGCTGGGATTATCGTGCTAAAGTACTACCGGTGCTTAGTTATCAGTTGTGGCTTGGAGGTATTCATCTTGCCAACATTTTAAATGGGGTGGCTCATGATTAAAGCATTTGTGAGAGTTTATTGGCTTGACTTATTGGTTGCGATCTTTGCTGTGATGAGTGTCAGTTTTATGACATTGCTTCTACCGGTAATACTGGGTGGTCTGGTCCAGGGAGGTATTCAATTGATTTGGGAGACTCTTGGCTTATATGTTATTATTTTTGCCTTAGCTTCAGCGTTTCGTGTGGGTGCATTTGCGCATTTGTCCAATCAGATGAATGATTATTTTTTAAAAAATGGTCTTTCTGCCATTTTTACAAATCCTGGCAGCAGTCCTCAGGCGGATTATCGTCAATTAAAATCGGATGTGGATAAAATTACATCTGTTTGTGAGCAAAGTATCTCTCAGTTCATTCGGAATATTATTTTGACTGCGGGCGGTTTGGGGTTGATGGTGAAAACCTCATGGGCGCTTAGTGGTCTTATTTTATTGTTACTGCCCATTTGCCTGTTACCGGTTTACCTTTTGATGCGTCGATATCGTGCCACTTTGCACCAGCTCAGTCAGAAAGAGCAAAATATGGAAAGTATTAGAATAAGTTATGTCGCATATGTTGAGCAAATCTGGCATTATCAGCATGAATTTTGGGCGCTTAATCGCATTTCAGATCAGATGCAAACCATGCATGCTTTGCGTCGTCATAAATTGGTATATCGAATCATTTTAAGTTTTTTAGCAATGAGCCTGGTGCTTTTGGCGCTTATAGGTATTGCATATTTGGCGCTTGTGATTAATGTGCAGCACTTGACCATGCAAACGGGGGACGTTTTGCGATTCTCAGTTTCTGCATTTCTTGTTGCAATTGCCATCTCAGGCATGTCTGAGCTTCAGCATCAAGTTATGGTCATGAGGATGGCAGTTGGCCGTATATCAGCCTTAATACAGTATAAAAAAATAAGGTCTAAAAATCACAGCCAATTGATTGATCTAAGGCACGTGAATTTTAAATATCAGGACAAGATTATTTTGCAAGATTTCACATTGCAGGTCGCCGATGGCGAAAAGATTGCAATAGTAGGATCCTCCGGGGTTGGCAAAAGCACTTTGCTTAAGATCATTTTGGGGCAAATTAGTCCAGATTCTGGAGAGATAGGCCATCAGTTTGAGTCTTGTGCTTTCTTGATGGGAGAGCTTCCTTGTTTAATGGGCTCAATTTGGGATAATCTTACTTTGGGCGCAGCATTGAGTGAGGCTGAGGTTCATGCGGGCATTGATGCCTTGGGATTAGAGGACAGTGGGATTGGTCATTTGGATTTTGCTCAGCCTATGCCAGAATTATCGGCTGGACAAAAGCAGCGATTGGATTTATTAAGAGCAATCTTTCAAAAGAAATCGATTTTAGTTTTGGATGAGGCAACCAGTCATTTGGATTTTAACTTGCAACTTAAGATTAATGATTATTTTTACAGTTTAAAGCAGACAATCATCATATCATCGCATCAATTGGACTTCATCCAGCGTGCTGATCGTGTTATTTTCTTATCAGGTGCTGGTAAGGTTGAGATAGGTCCTCATGCTCATTTATTAAGGCACTCACATACTTACCGGTTGTTTATGAAGGAGATGAATGGTGATGAAGAAAATGCGCATTAAACATTTGCTATCTGTTTTATTATATATTGTATTCATTGATGCGATGTGGATTGTTTCTGTGGCTATGCCATTATATCAGAGTCAGCTGGGGGCAATTGTTAACCAGAAGGAGTATTTCATTCAGGCCGCTGTCTTGATTTATGCACTACTCTTTGGTGGATTTTATGTTCTCATTCTTAGATGGATGGCCCAACACCCCCCCCGGGTCATGGTGACTCATGCTGTGATTTACGGAATGACAATCTATGGCGTGTATTCTTTAACAAATTATACAATTTTCCCATCTTGGTCTTTGTTGCTTGTGGTGACTGATATTTGCTGGGGCTCTGTGTTGTTTGGATCAAGCGCTTTACTGATGATTTGGCTTAAAAAGTATGATAGGTAGTTGGTTTGTTCCGGAAAATTATCTATAATTAAAGGAGTTACAATAGGAGAAGCTTATGACACATTTTGCTGTCCAGTTCAATTCCAATCATTGTCCCTCTTCAAAATCATTAGAAGAATATGCTAGAAAAAGATTGATTAAAATTGAAAGGCATTTTAATCAGATTATTGATATCAAATTTACATTTGATGTTTTAGGGGATCGTCGTCATAAAGCATCTGCGATATTGCGTGTTCCAACAAAAACCTTGCATGCTGATTGCGAGTGTGAAGATATGTATGTGGCGATTGATAAGATGATGGATAAGCTAGATCAGCTTGTTAGAAATCATAAAGAAAGGTTACGATCCCATGGGGAGGAGTAGGTCATCAAATTGACCATTAAGGTAAGCTAAATTAGCAGATTCGCTGCTAATTACCTCTTTTTTCGTTCCGGTAATAAGAGTTGTACCATCCTTGATGATCGTTATTCTGTCACAAAGGGTTAAAATCTCTCGAGCATTATGGTCTGTCAATAAGATAGAGATCCCCAATTTAGACAAATAATGAATTAATGCCTTGATATCACTCGTGGCTTTAGGGTCAACACCGGCAAATGGTTCGTCCATTAAAAGGACCTTTGGTTCTTTGGCTAGAATTCTTGCTAATTCAGTCCGTCTTGCCTCCCCGCCAGATAATGCACTTGCGCGGGTATTTTCAATGGGTTTAATTTGAAGTTGTTGAAGGATTTTCTCATAGAGCGTATTTTGCTGCTGTATCGATGTTTGATTGAGCTCTAAGGCGCAGAAGATGTTATCTTTCACGGTCATTTCTGGAAATAAGGTGCGTTCTTGCGCCATGAAGCCCAGGCCCAAAGAGCATCGTCCTGATAAATCAAGGTGGGTAATGTCATTTCCGTATAATTTGATTTTACCAGAATGGGTATTTAAAAGCCCTGCGATCAAATGGAAAGTGGTGGTTTTCCCAGCCCCGTTTGGACCTAGAAGACCATGAATCTCTCCTTGATGGATTGATAGCGAGAAGTTATGAACCAGTGTTTTTGTTTTGGTTCTAAAGGATATGTTGGTGATGTCAAGAATGGTTGTCATACAGTAACCTGAAGGGTTTGCCCTATTTTGATGAGGTTGGAGGATAATTTGTTGATTGATTTTAATGCACTGATGCTAATATTGAATTTTTTTGAAAGCAGTTCAAGTGTATCTCCTGATTGAATAACATAGTGACGGGGGGCTTTTTTTAGCCAAATGATAATCTTCTGATTGGGTTGTAATTTTGAACATGATAAATTATTCCAGTAGACTAGGTGAGATTTTGGTAGCTGGTATTGTTTTGCGATGGTTTCAAGATCTTCGTTTGGTTTTACAATGTGTATTTTTTGTACAGGTCCTGGTTTTTTATCGGCTGATACTTCATCGCCAATTTGATGCATACTTTCTGGCGTTTGGGATTGAAGGAGAATGAGTCTTTGGCCTATTTGAAGATCAGCATCCTGGAGTTGATTAATCATTGAAATTTGAGAAACTGTGGTTTTAAATTTCTTGGCTATTGATGATAGACTGTCACCTGCTTTAACCATATATGTTGATGGCCTTGAATTGAAGATAACTTGTATTGCCTGCACATAAGCATGATTGGGTATTAATAAGCGTGAGTTATAGTTTGGTTCTGTGGTTGCTCTTCTAAAGCCTGGATTAAGAGCGCGCAGGGATGCTTCAGTCATATTTAGAGATTTTGCCAGTTGTTTGAAGTCTATGGCTCTTTTGGTTTCAAGGGTGGAGAATTGAATGCTTTTGTCGATTGGGGGAAGTACAATATTGTATTTTTCTGGATGGCTGATGATTGCTTTAATTGCCAGTAACTTAGGGACATAACTCATGGTTTCTTTGGGCAGCTTTAGGTCAAAAAAATTAATATTTGCATTAAAACCAAGATCCTGAATCGCTTTGGATACTCGCCCTTCGCCAGCATCATAAGCAGCAATCGTTATTGTCCAGTCATGGAATAAATCATGAAGATAGCTTAAGTGATCCAGTGCCCCGCGGGTTGAGTCAATTAGATCTCTGCGGCCATCATACCAGTAATTGATTTTAATTTGTTTATTGGTTGCTGTGCCTGGCATCATTTGCCATAAACCAGAGGCGCCGACCCGAGAATGGGCAAAGGGGTCATAAGTGCTTTCGACGATTGGAAGCAGGGCAATTTCAGTAGGCAAACGTCTGGTTTTTAGGGCCTGAATGATGTAGGGCAAATACTGTTTTGCCGGTTTTATGGCTTGGATTAAAGTGTGGGGATGTTGTTGATAAAATAAAATTTGCTCTTGAACTTCAGGTTGATTTGATGCGTCTGGGATTTGAAATCCTTGTCGCATATCTTTCCAGATCTGATGATCCAGATGAGAGTGGTTGTCAATCCAAGTGTGATCACATCCGGCAAGCCCTAAAACTGTGATCAAAATGCAGATAGTTTTCAGTTTTTTAAATCTCATATTGAAAAATTATACGTTGTTATTTAAGAAAAGCCAGTTTTAGTGTGCTAAAAACGATTTTTCGCCAGTCTAAGTTTGGTAAAGCACTCGAGCATATTGCTGATTGGGCCGAGTTTTTTTGAAAGTTGCTTCCATAGTATAGGATTGTCACATTGTAAGAAAAGGTTATGTTCTTTCTCAAAAGCCAAAGAGGATGGCACAGTTTTGGATGGGATATGTTCTAGGTATTTTTCAAGGATGGGTGAATCAGTGAGTGATAAGGTGAAAAGAAGATTTTTCTTGGTGTATTCATGAGCAAAATAAATCATTGTTTGGTCGTTTAAGGATTTAATTAGGTTTATGGAATTAAGCATGGTTTCAAAAGACCCCTCAAAGTTTTGGCCACAGCCCAGGGAGAACAGGGTATCTCCAACGAAGGCGGCATTTTGATAAAGATAGGCGCAATGGTCTATGGTATGCCCAGGAATGTGTAGGCAGGTGATGTGACTGTTTAGCCAATTGACTAAAAAGGTCTCATGATGCTGAAGCTTGATATCATGTGCAATCTGGCTGCATGAGGAGGCGATCACGATTGTATTTGGGAAATTTAATTTAAGCCCATTGATGCCCTGGACATGATCCAGGTGATGGTGTGTGATGAGAATATGGGTAAGGTGAAGGTGATGAAGTGCCAGCCAGTCAAGTACAGGTTCAGATTCGCCTGGATCAATAACTAGAGCATATTGATCATTGTGAATGATATGACAGTAATTCAAGCTGCTCCCTAAAACTCGAACACTAGAAATCATGATGAAAGGTTGGCTGGATCATTGTTATTCAAAATTAATGTTAGGTTTTTTTCAAAATCCATCCGATGTTTTTTGAGGATGTTAGGTAAGGGCATCGGTGCAACTTGATTGGCCTCAAGATGATCAAAATATTGAGAAATCTTAGGGTTAGATGACTGAAAGTAATGCATCATTGATGCGATTTTTTTTCCAGTTTCTTGGAGCAACTGATTTGATTCAGAGCCTGCAGGGTCTAAAAGTCGAGCGCCGGTTAATTGCATTGCTTTTAATAATTTTCTAAATTGTGGGCTTCTCATTTTTGGTCCTTGAGTGGTTATTGATAGTATTGTGTCATTATTTATTTTTTCAAGGTTAATCGATGTTACTTAATGGATTATTAAGATTTATGATGGGATTAATTTTTTATATTCCCTTTGAATTTTATCATATTTGATATAAAGTTGAGAAAGATGAGTTAATTGGTTTTCATGCAACGATTTGAGCAATGGTTAAGTGAGCCTGGTGCGGGCGCAAATTTACTGAGGGTTGAATCTCAGATGGTTCAGGCTATTTTGGATCAAAGAAAGCCAAAAAATGTTCTGCAAATTGGTGGTAAAGCTTTGCTTGGATTTAGTGATAACATTAAAACACACTACGTGCATCAGCGCGAAGAAATGGATTTTTTTTCACCAGGGCATAGCGTATGCGCCTCAATGTTGCATTTGCCCTATCGCGATGTCTCGATCTCCATGATTGTTTGTCCGCATGTGCATGAATTGTGTGAAGAAGATGAGCATGTGCCCTTTATGAAAGAATGTGCTCGGGTACTGGATGATCAGGGGGTAATGATATTATTTGGTATTAATTTATTGGGATCTTGGACCTTAAATCGCTTGGTTAATCATAATTCTTTGGATTGGGGTCCGCGAATACATTCGGTGATGCAGCTTGAAAAATTAGCACGGGCTGCTGAA
>VGUW01000014.1 GCA_016874185.1 Gammaproteobacteria bacterium | reverse complement strand
CAGCACATACGCATGCTCGTTAGCCATCATTGACATATAGTCCAAACGATCCATATAGCCTATAGAATGAAGATACGGCTTGGTTTCAACCAGCTTCTCAGTCGCACGATGCAATAATCCAATATGGGGATCAACACTAACAACGCTTTCACCCTCCATCTTCATAATCAAACGCAAAACTCCATGCGCCGCTGGATGTTGTGGGCCAAAATTAATGGTATAGCCTTGATATTCACTCATGATTCAGTTCCATTTGGGTTATACCTCTCATCGTTGCGAATAACCTTAGCCACAGTGACCCGGGGTTGAATATCAACTGGGCGATAAACACAGCCTTGTTTGCTGGCATCATAACCAATTTCAACTTGACCTGAAAGCGGAAAATCTTTACGCAAGGGATGACCAATAAAACCATAGTCCGTGAGGATACGACGTAAATCCGGATGGCCTTCATAGACAATGCCATAAAGATCATAAGCTTCTCGTTCAAACCAATTTGCCACAGGCCAAATGCTGCAGGCCGAGTCAATAAATAATTGGTCACTGCTTAATGCAATCACGATCCTTAATCGATGATTTTCAGAAGTGGATAGTAAATGATAAACCGATGCAAATCTGGGCTCACGTACCTGATTGGGCAGGTCAGAGCGCGCACGGCTATATCCATTTGTAGCAACACTACTTGATGCCCATTCTGAAAGGCCATAATGCAGGTAATCAACACCACATACATCTATTAATGTATCAAATTTCAACGCCTTATCATCTCTTAGGATTTTTGCCACCTGCAACCAATCCTCGCGCTGAACTTCAAGAGTCACCTGGGAAAATTTAACATCTGACTTAATACTAAATTTCGCAAGGCTTGCCTTTAGTAATTCTAATAATACCATTTTAAAGCTCCCTTTGACCTGAGCGCACTAGATTTTGTAATTGCAATACTCCATACACCAGAGCTTCTGCAGTGGGTGGACAACCAGGCACATAAATATCAACAGGGACAATTCGATCACAACCGCGCACAACTGAGTAAGAATAATGGTAATATCCACCACCATTGGCGCAAGATCCCATAGAAATCACATATTTGGGCTCAGGCATCATATCGTAAACCTGACGCAGTGCTGGGGCCATTTTATTACAAAGAGTTCCTGCAACAATCATGACATCCGATTGACGTGGACTGCCTCGAAATAGCCCCCACCCAAAACGGTCCATATCATATCGAGATGCAGCTGCATGCATCATTTCTACCGCACAGCAGGCTAAACCAAAGGTCATGGGCCACATAGATCCACCCCTGGCCCAATTTAACAATGACTCCAATGATGTGACAGAATAACCCTGTGTTTGTGCTTGCACTACTCCCATTCTAATGCGCCCTGATACCATTCATAAATAAAACCAACTGTTAAAATAACAAGGAAAATCAACATGCTCCAAAGCCCAACTGCATCAAGCTCGCGGACTTGTACAGCCCATGGGAATAAAAACGTTGTTTCTAAATCAAACAAAATAAACAAAATCGCAACCAGATAATACTTAACATCAAAAGGGACCCGCGCTTCACCAATTGGGTTAAACCCACATTCATATGGGTCAACCTTGCGCTCATTTTCCTTACGAGGTGCAACCAAATACGCCAAAACAAGTGGCACGACGCCGACTCCGATAGCAATCACTGAAAATACCAAAATAGGTAAGTATGTGACCAACATTGTTGCTCCTAATCAATGCCGAAGGTCGGACTCGAACCGACACGGCCGTGGGCCACTGCCCCCTCAAGACAGCGTGTCTACCAGTTCCACCACTCCGGCTATTCTACCAATCCAGGCGCTACAATCTGATGCGCAACCTGATGCACTTTATGACTTTGATAATAACCCAAAGTCACACTAGAAATAAAGAACAATAATGCAAAAAAACCGGTAACTTTAACAACCATACTGGTTGAACCGGCTGCACCAAATAGTGACCCTGAGCCCCCGCCACTGAGCAGGCCCTGATCAGCACCTTTGCCATGTTGTATTAAAACCAATATAATCAATACCACACAAACAATGATGTGAAATGCTAAGAAAATGTTCTGCATATCTCAACTAACTCCTTCCAAGACTTAAGCTCAATACTGGCATTACCAACCAAGACTCCAGAGCAATACCCAATGGCCAAAATATCTCTAACATTTGACGCTTTGACGCTGCCACCATACAGCAACGCAATTTCGCTATAAGGATAGCGAGTGGACAAAGCCAAATCAAGCTTTTTAAGCACATTCGCAATATGATCAATATCTGCCACCTCACCTGTGCCAATCGCAAAGATTGGTTCATAAGCAATTTTAAAATCATGAAACCGCTCAAGGCCTGCTGGCAACTGAGACATTAAAGCTGCAATCAAGGCATCATCCACTGTTTTTTGATTTGCTCCGATACATAAAACAGGAGAAAGCCGATGAGCAGTCATCTGTGCGAGTTTTTGCTCAAGACATCTCAAATCATCGCCCTGAGACCGTCGCTCAGAGTGACCCAATAAGACCTGATGAACACCCATGGCAGATAACATTTCGGCAGAAGTTTCTCCGGTGTGTGCACCTGACTGATAAATTGATACATCCTGCGCACCTAAATTGACGCCAAAAGGCAAATTCTTAGCAACGGGCCAAAGCGCTAAAAAAGGCGGAAAAATTGACACAAAGTTGCTTCCCTCCGGAATACTTTGTACCAGTTCTAAGAAAAGTGACAAATCGTAATTTGCCTTCCAATTGGCCATCAAATATTTCATCATTTAAAAATACCGGGATTTGACAAAAACCACAAGCATTCACAACATAATCCATTCATTTAAACTATAATGCCTGCATCGATTAATGGATGAATTGATATGGCGTTAATGACCTTAAAAATGACCTATGAAAAACAACTTGCAAATGATTTAAAAAACCACATGGCAGACCAAAACTCTCAAATCAATCAAACCGCAAAAAGGCTAAACGCGAATATTTTATCATTTTATCAGACACTGTGTGGTAGTCATTTGATTTTCCTCATAGACACCACCCCTGAATCATGCATCATCATGGAACAAGCCATTATTGCATCCGCCCCCAGCTGCTTCAAGGAATCTAAAATACTTTATTAAATCAATCTGCTCGCGTTCTTAGGAGCATAAATGCCAAAAAAGACCCTAAAACCAAAACAGCGATAAATAAACTATTGGTCAATTGGAATCCATGCAAATCAACTTGTGATTCAAGAATCACCTGTGCCTGACCTTCAAGCTGAATGCGCTGAATAAATCCGGCCAAGACACTGAATACAGGTCCCGGTAACACACTGAGCATATTGGTGAAACCGATTAAAACATTCCGCCCCTTTCCCATATTCATCCAATCAGCCAGAACTCTAAAGCTAAGAAGATATGCTGATGTAAAAATACCCAGCACTAAACACGCAACAGCCCGAAGAATCATGAACTCAGAACCCAGCCAAATCACCGCAGCAATGCTCATGGCTGAGACAAAGGCAGCGGCTGTCATAAGAGTCAAAATCTCTCGATGCGTGAATCTCGATGAAACCCACCCCATGATCCCTGAGCCAATGACAACCCCATACATGATCACCGCACAAAAGTCAGCCGCTGACGCAAGATCCCATCCAGGCATCGCAGCCAACATCTGCGTGGCATCTCCCGCAACAAACCCAGTAACAACCGCAAAAAGAGCACCCGAATACAGCCCATTCACCCAAAGACGCCAGTTTTTAATCGCCAGCTTCAAATGAGTCAATGCATCATTTTCTTGCATTATTTCTTGAGCTTGTTGTCCATTTCTCAAAAACAACAATATCACCAAAGATAAAAGCAAACACGCCAAGGACACCCCTTTGAAAAAAACTCGCCAAGAATACTGCTGCAGCACTTGAGGCAGCCAGTGCTCAGCAATTGCTCCAATCAACAGACCAAGCATTTCTGCAAGACTCACCATTAAAGTAAATTGATGGGAAGGAAACCAGCCGCCGATGATCGAGGTTATGCCTACAAAGGAACATGATAATCCAACCCCCATCAGCATCCTGGTCATAATCGCGGAAAAAAAACCAGCACTAAACGAAAATAAAAGTGCACCCACAAACGAAATAGACGCACCGATCCCCAAAACCCTCCTGGCACCAAATTTTTCAATCAACAGTCCTGCCGGCACCTGCATCAGAATATGCAAAAAAAACACAGAGCTAACTAAAACATTTCCATAAAAGGGCCCTAAATTAAATTCATCCGATAAATAAGGTGCAACAAGTCCGGATGAAATTTGAACGATCAACTGGACCACAAAGCAGCTTGAGCTGATTAACCAATACAAATATCGCTGATATAGGCCGCTACTCACATCCACCCCAACCAATGCTCTGCCATAAATCTTTCGGCTGCTGGTGCAAATCTGGGAAAAACTTCATGACCAGCTGCGGATAATTTTGGACCATTTGCCAAATGTAGCGCATAACAGCATGGTCTTCAATAGCAAATCCAACGGAATCAAATATCAAAGGGCATTCCAACTCTTCTATTGGACTTTTCACCGCTTGGTATAAATGATGAATTTTAAGCGCTTTTGCATTTTGTATTTCACCCTCTTTCTCTGTTTGCTCTAAAAACTGTACCACCACATGTGAGCGCTCAATAAGCGCTGGATCAATTTCAGTTTTACCAGGTGAATCACCCCCGACTGCTGCAATGACCAGCGGCTTTTTAATCCACTTAGACTCCAGAATAGCGGTTTTTTTCTTAGCTGCAGTCAATGTAATCACCGCATCCACTTGGTTTACAAACATCTCAACAGAATCAATCACATGCACCTGGATGGCCATCGTAGCGGTGTTTTTCATGAACTTTTCTATGGCCTTCAAATCAATATCATAAACAAACAATTTAACATTTGGAAACAATACACTGAGCATCAAAGCATGAAAATCAGATTGAGCACCAAGACCAATCATCATGATATTCTGAAGCAGACGCTTTTGCGCATATTTCAAAAAAACACCCGTGGCTGCTGCTGTGCGAAACGCTGTCAAGAGTGTCATATCACATATCATTTGAGGCATGCCATCAGAAACTGAACTCCAAACCCCAAGACCCACAATCGTAGGCAGTCCAAGCTTAACATTTTCTGGATGACAATTGATCCATTTCACCCCATGCCACTGATGATCCGAACTGGGCATAAGCTCAATCACACCTTGAGGATAATAACAGGCTTGACGAGGCTGATGGTCATATTCATCCCAATGAACATAACTTTGAAGCACCCTATCCACCAAATCCAGCATGAATTTCTGCATTCCAATGGCATGAACCATCAAAGAAATTGATTGGTGATTAACAACAAACATTGAACTTCTCCCAAATTATGTCAAAATAATCGTTTAATAAATCGTGAAAACATGTCAAAAAATCCGCTTCTCACCCAGTGCATTTGCCTCATTAGCCCCTACAGGCGCTGGATTGATCTTTTCTGCCAGACTTTTACCAGCCAGACTCAATTACAACACAAAACCATTGAAAATGACCAGCAGCTCACAGAGCATCTGCTTTTACAATCCAATGGCGATTTATTTGGCCATCAATCATTCTACCACCTACACTTCAAACAATTTGCCACACTCAAGCAAGCCTTGTCCATCAGATCACAACATATTTTCTCGATTGATTCAGCCACAAAGCTACAAATTCAAACACTGGCTGCAACATCTATCACCATCAAGATAATGCAATATCCAAAACGCTCTGATCTACAAACCATTATCCACCAATTTGCACAACAAAAAAACATGACCACATCCCTCAATCATCTTTTGGAGGGTCATGATGATCATATTGATCACATTTTAGAAGCCTGTGAGCGTGAACACCTACTATCGCTTAATCCATCCCCTACATCAGATAAAAATCAAGTGCACAGTACCAGCAGTCGTGGGTTTGATATTTGCAAACTGATTTATCAATTCAATACAAAACAGATCGTAACCTTGATCCATGAACTTGACGTTAATGAAATGATGAGCGCGTACTGGCTAATTTGCAAACATCTGCACATTCATCATCAAACCCCCTCTCTTTCCGGCAGCGACTTGATAAAACTCACCCCGTTTAAACCCATCCACAGTAGCATTGAGCAATGGCATAAACAGCACAAGAAAAAGCTAGCTCAATACCTGCAATTGGCTTTTAAATTTGAAAATAAACTTAAAGGCGGAATCGGGAGTGATCTTAAAATCATTCTTCTGGAACTGGCATTAAAAATGGGACAGCGCAATGACTAGAATTGGCATTCTTGGTGGAACTTTTAGCCCAGCGCATCTTGGCCACCTTGAGCTTGCTTTACTTGCAAAAAAGTCACTTAACTTATCGGCTATCTATATCATGCCCTGTCAGTTCCCACCACACAAAAAAGACTGCTTGATAACAACTCACCGTTTAAACATCTTGCGTAAGATTTTTATAAACGCCCCATCTGTTTACCTGGACTTCTCAGAAATTCTTAGAAACGGACCTTCTCTTACCCATCTCTCATTGAGTAATTGGCAAAAAAAACACCCGAAAGATAGGCTATTTTTTATACAAGGCAGTGATTCATTTGCAACCATAACTGAGTGGGAGAACTGGCTTGAAATGATTGATCATGCTGAAATGGTTGTAATCCCACGAGGGACCCCTGTCGAAGTTCCCATGCAGTGGCAACATTGCAAACACCGCATTCATGTCTTAGATGAATCTGTTAGAGCAGTTAGTTCAACAGACATACGAACCTCAAAAGACAAAAAATGGATCATTGAGCAAATGGGAGAGCCCGCTGGCAAGTATTATCTATCAAAGTGTATTGATTAAGCTTCCTGCACGGTTTCTGAAAAACCATTCAATATTTGCATCACCTTTTGAGGGACTTGGCTTGGAACCTTTTCAGCCAATGCTTCAATATAAGGCAGCAAAACCGAATCTTTCCACCAAGAGTCTTGATTTAAATGCACCGTTTGCATCAAAATCACAAACAGCAACAAAATAACCGTTGCTCTTATAAATCCAAAAATACTACCTAAAATATGATCCAGAAAACTCAATCCACACACTGAAATCGCATACAGTATCATCACACGCAAAACAACACTGGCTATTAAAACCATGGCAAACATCCCAATAACTGTTAATCCAAGGCGAACAGATGGCGATGCAATATGGGGTGATAAATACTCAGAAACATCAACGGCATAAATATAAGCAAGCCAGATAGCAATCCCCCAGGCAGTCAGGGCCAGGGCTTCTCTGACAAACCCACGCATGGTGCTGACCACAACAGAGAGCAAAAATATAGCAATAATTAACCAATCAAACAAACTGTACGCTTGGAGATCAAACCAACTCATAAGTGAATCACAAAACCCTCAATGTCATTTTTCTGAAGCTCATCCCGCAACAGCCGCGCCTCATTGACATCATTAAACTTACCCACCGCAACCACAAACCGAACAGGATTGCTTCGCTTAAGCACATAAGGATCCTTAACACCGACCATCGTCATTTGCTTTAAGAAAGTCTGAGCCGCAGATTCAGTGGTAAATGCTCCTAACTGTATGGCATGGGAGAAATTGACTTCGACAGCAGTCTGTACTTTCTGTGTTTGATTTAACAGCTCCTGAATACCCGAAGAGTCAACAATATCTGATGCCCGGAAATTATTATGCATATAGGCAACCAAAACCATGGCAATGCTAAGAACCAGCATCAATGTATAAAGAACTATTTTTTCTTGTGAGCGTGTTTTCATAATACCCTCCGATAACAGCATATGCCAATATTCATGACAGCGCAAGATGCTCCGTCAGATATTGAAGCAAATAAAATGATCCAAAAACCACAGCCGGCCTATTTGGAAAAGGCGCATTCAATTTAGAAGCCTCCAACCACTGCCAATCTGCCAAATGAATTGGCAATTGCTGTCGAGGATGCAGACCAGGTGCAGTGCAGATATGACCTGCCTTGACCCAGGGCATCAGCGCTTGTAAAAATAAGACCAAATCTCTATCCGTTTTTTGATTGCAATACACATCCCATTTTTCATGCCCAAGGTCTTGCACCAACTGTTTCATTAAATTACAAGCAGCCGGCACATTATGCGCTGTATCAATTACCACTGGCCCAGGGGCAATGATTTGCGATCGATATGGAATGCTGGTTGGCATGAGCGAAAAATCATCAATGGCAAAAAACCTTTGCAGCACATTTGCCACCAAAGACAACAAAGCCGGAGACACCCCTTTTATCAAAGGCACATTGATCATCTGCAGGGGCTGATGAATAAATCCAATATCTTGCCGCGCCTTCTCTACCCAACTTATTTCATCAATATTAGCAAACACCTGTGTGTTGGATCTGGCGACCTGAATCTTCTCAAAGAAAATTTTCTCTCTGGTATCGCCCAAATAATCCATGTGCTCAAGATCAATGGTACTGACCATTAAAACATCAGCGTCTAATACATTGATGGCATCATAGCGACCACCAAGACCGGCCTCTAAAACCAATACATCAATATTATGTTCCTGAACCAATAAAAATGAAATAAACATGATTGATTCATAATAACTCAGCTGGGAAAGCAGGGTTGAAACCTTCTGATAACAGGCATCCCAAAGCGCTTCTGATAACATCAAGCCATTGATACGCAGTCTCTCACGGTAATTTAGAACATGAGGTGAGCTAACAAAAGCCACGCGCTTACCAGAATTTTGAAGAGATGAGGCAAGCAAATAACCACAACTCCCCTTTCCGTTTGACCCAACAATGCTCACAATTTGTGATGCCAGCTTTACCCGACCAAGGCCAGTGCGCTCCATGACTGTGCGCATAGGACCCAGATTCCACTGACGCCCTGGCGCTCTTTCTGGTGCTAATCGTAATTTCTCCTGAAGAAAGGCACTAAAGGACAGCATGGGATATTTCCAGAAACTGGTGCAGTCTTGCTGACAAATGAATTCGATTTATAACAGCATCAATTAATCCATGCTCAAATAAAAACTCGGCTCTTTGAAAACCCTCAGGCAACTTCTGTCTCACTGTCTGCTCAATAACACGGGGGCCTGTAAATCCAATCAAGGCACCCGGCTCTGCCCAAATGACATCTGCCAAAGTGGCAAGTGAAGCACTCACCCCCCCCGTTGTAGGGTCCGTTAATATCGACAAGAATGGGATATGCATCTGATTCAGTTTTGCGATAGCCGCTGAAACCTTGGCCATCTGCATTAATGAAAAAAGCCCTTCTTGCATTCTTGCTCCGCCGCTGGCGCATACTAAAACAAGTGGTAATTTTTCTTCAATCGCATAAAGGCATGCTTTTAAAAAAATCTCACCAACCGCAATGCCCATTGAGCCGCCAATAAATCCAAAATCGAAGCAAGCGATCACACAAGCAAGACCCTTCACTTGGGCACGTCCAGCAATCATCGCCTCCTGACTGTGCTGCTTTGATTTTTGTAAGCGCTCAGAATATGCACAGGTATCTACAAAACCCAGAGGATCAAGTTGAGTCACCACCATCTCAAAAGCATCAAATATATCTGTTAATTGATGCAATCTTTCCGCAGCAGACAATCTATGATGATGATTGCAATAAGGACATACCTTCAAATTATCTTCAAAATCAGGTGCATAAATTGCCTTCTGACAGCCCTTGCACTGCTCCCAGATATCATACCTCATTTGGTTCATCACTGACCGCCTTTGGTGGCCGATGGCTTTAAGCCTGGCGAAGTGCCACTTAGTAATCCTGAAAATAACTTAGACAGCACATTGTTTCTGGGCGTTATAATTTGCATGTTCTGGATATCTGCCAACGCTGCAGGGTTAACAAACCAACTGACATTGGCAAAATAAACCGTATTTATTAACTCTTTCTTTTGATTTTCTTGATTGGCAAATACCCCTGAGCTCATCCTAAGGTTATCCAGGCCGGGGTTCATCATAAACCTTAAATCAAATCCGCTTTGGGGCACAATGCCCAGCTGATTAAACTGCTGACTAACACTGGCCCAGTCACGAAATTGTGGGTGAGACTTTTGAAAATCATCGAACACTCGCCTCAAATCAATACAAACACCACCACCATCCACAAAATACATACAAGGCTCTTTCTTATCCTTATTGATATCGCCTTTCTCAATTTGTTCTTTTATCCACTGCCAAAATTGCTCAGCAGCCTCCAGTTCTTTAATAAGAACTGGGTCCTGGCCTTTAAATTTAATCAAATCTTCGTATTTGACCTTCTCCCAAAGCACATTAATATCATGCAAAAGCTCAAAGTCACTATAACCATCCTCAAAATGATGCAAAGCACGGTGCCAAGCCAAGAACAATGACACATCCTCTGTTAACCACTGCATCCCCTCTGCTGGCATCAAAAATGACGCCAAAATTGGCCCTTGCGCACAAGCGTACAATTCACTTCGCACCCGGGCATAACGAACTCGATAAAATCCAGCTTCAGGCATCATCTGCCCTTTTATGGGATTCCAATCCCTCAAATAATGACCCCTCTCATCGGTGATGGTGATATACCGATCACGATCAATCAACCCAATACCGCAAAGTAAAGCACTGCTAAAGATGGCATAAATCGTCCGCAAATTTGAATATTCTTGATAAGGGTTTTTATGAACCGTTAGGTTCCGACTCACGCTTTCAATTAGCTGAAAGGCTCTTGATAAAGCCACATTAATGTGAAGTGAGGACTGATTCTCATAGCATGGCAAGGATTGAAAAAACATCACGAAATTTTCAATCAATGGCCTATATAATCGCTCAAATCGCTCCGCATCTAGTTTTGAATGTAATTGAATCTTCTCTAAAATATGTTGATATTTGGTTGCAGCCAAACGTTGGTTGGCAGAAACAACAGAATGAATATAAGATTCACCCTCATTTCTTTGCTGTTTAACCGTTCTCTTCCAGCTATGTGCAAAAACCATATCTACTCCTTCAGTAACGCATTATACCATGCCACCTGCCTAGGCATAGTATACTCTGGATAATCAATACAATCCAGATATAGACCATACGCTGGTGCTGTAGCCATGTTTTCTGGTCGCTGCATTTTTACCAATAGCTCATATGGATATTCCAATGATTTGTAGCCCCAAGCCACCTTGAGCATTGTCCCAACCAAATTACGCACCATGCGATACAAAAATGCATTGGCTTTGACAGTCACAAAGATCCAGGGACCATTTTGCTGCCAGTGCAAAATCTTCAAATTACGCCTGGCATGGTTAGCTTGACATCCGTGCGCCTGAAATGCCGTGAAATCATGCTCACCCAAAAGCATGCTTGAGGCCTGATTCATAAGCTGAATATCAATCGGCCTGTAGCTATGATAAACCCTGTTTTGCAGATGCACCGGCAAAAAATCCTGTTGAAAAATAATATAGCGATACTGCCTGGCAACAGCTGAGAACCTGGCATGGAAGTCATCAGGAACAGGGATTGCCCAAAGCACCCGAACCGATCTTGGTAAAATTCGGTTCATGCCAAAGGTCCATGCCTTTAGGTCAATCGATTCAGGCACATCCACATGGATGACTTGCTCATGTGCATGCACCCCCACATCTGTTCGTCCAGCACAAACCATCGGAATAGATTGCCCTGAAATCTGAAACAGCGCTTTTTCTAGGACATTGCCAACAGCAAGCCCCTGTTTTTGCACCTGGAACCCAGAAAAATCAGGACCAAAATAACTGATTCCCATGGCAACACGATGAAATGATGTCAAGCCCTTCCCCATTGTTGTAAAAACCGCTATGATAACCCCAACAATATCAGGTCAAGAGCAATGGTACAATTCTTTCTGGGGCTCACACAACAAAATCCAATCACCGCCCATTTAATTCACTCACTAAAGCCCAGCACATTGCCCAGCATCAATACCCATCTTGCAACATATCCCTTGACTTCCATCGCCTTGCTGCTTATTGCAATTATATTTATAACTTACAGCTTTATTGCTTTTAAACCAAAAGGCCAATTCATCCAAGAACTTTATGTCATTGAGCAGCAGGAATATGATTTTATTGGATCTCAAATCAGCTACCACTCACAACTGGACATTGCCAGCGCAATGATCGACATGCAGCAAATAGAAGCTGCTGAGAAAATCATCAAAGACCTAAAGGGGCGTTTTATTCCTGACTCTGAACTTGACCATCATCTACGGGCAATCACCAAAAAACTAAAAACTAGCGGCGCGGCCCAGAACGTCCTTTACCAAAAGCCTGCTCTGGGGTAGGTTGATATTCTTTCTCGCTACGCTGCTCTTTTGCTTGATGCTTCTCAAAATCTTTACTGCTGGTTTTATCAGACTTCTTAGCCTCAATCGGATCTTGAAACTGCTGGGAAAAATCATCGAGTATTTGAGGATCCAATCCCGCACCAAGGTCTCTGAGTATCTGAGCATAAGTATTGTTTTTCGGACCGGAAAAACCACCCTCACCTGTTTCCTCATCAAGCTGAGTCAGGACATTTTTCTTAGTCAATATTAAATTTTTATTCTGCTCACTCATTGACACTCACTAAGCTTCTTAAAATCTCAAATGCATTTGTTGCCCCACCTCTTAATATATTATCAGAAATGACCATAAAATTCCACACCAGCCCATCTGTGCCAACAGGCCTAATTCGACCAACATGCACATTGGCATTGCCATAGGATACCTTCATGGGACTAAAGATATCCTCATGAGCATATACTCGAATCAATGGGGAGTCTTCAAACAGTGAAATCAACTCACTCAGTGATACAGAGCGCTTTAATGTCACAGTCACTGACTGTGAATGTGCAAACAAAACAGGCACCCTCACAGTTGTCACTCCAATCAATACATCAATCCCCAGTATCTTTGGCAACTCATGGCGAATTTTCCATTCCTCTTTACAGTACCCGGCATCTGCCCAAACATCAATCTTAGTATCAAGATCAAAAGCCATCCCTTGCATAGCCCCTGACTGCAACATACACCTGGTATCTTCTTTTAAATTTGCCATAGCACCTCTTCCAGCGCCTGATATTGATTGCATACTCGTTATAATGACCTGACTTGGCTCCAAATGTAACAAAGGGTTTAACGCTACGGCAAGTTGTATGGTAGAACAATTTGGATTGGCGATTAAAGGCGCGGATTGACACATCTCATGATTCACTGAAAAAGCCACCAATGGCACATCAGGATGCATGCGAAAATATGAGCTATTATCAATCACTCGACATCCTTGCGCCAATACTTTAGGCACATACTGCGATGAAACAGCACCGCCGGCACTAAAAAACACCCAGTCAATCTCGGAAAAATCCACCTGCTCTATGGCATAAATAAAATATTGCCTTCCTGCAAGGCCAATGGTTTGACCGGCCGATCTTTGCGACGCAATGGCCAGCACATCCCAATTGCTTAATTGTAAATGCTCAATAATCGCACGTCCAATTAAGCCAGTTGCTCCAACAACGGCAATTTTCATAGCAGCCCCCCAGTAAATACGATATACTCAACTTTAAGTTACTTCATTCAATCATATTATGCCAATATCTCAAAAAGAAATGGATGCGTTTTTTCATGACATTCACCATAAACACCAAAGCAGCCCGCATTGGTATCAATGCCATGATAGCCTGTCTGCCAAAAATAGAGCTGAATTTGAGTCCTCCAGCCAAGATCCCTCTATCATCTTGGACCTGCATGGAAAATCCTCTGATGAAGCCTACCGATCTTGCATCGACATCATTGCATTTGCCCAAAATCACGAGCATCGCATCATTAAAATCATTCATGGAATTGGCACCCAAACCTTAAAAAAAGAACTACAGCAACATATAAGACTTTCCAAATCAATGCTATTAATCACCAACAAGCATCACAACAAAATATCCCGAAGTTGCTTTTGGATTTGGCTTAAAAAGTCGTTTGACTTCTAGTGATTGAGCATAGATAATGATAGTTAATTTCTAGATAACATGGTTATGGAAGATCTACCGCTCATCATCGGCATTGCAGGGCCTTCAGCTTCAGGAAAAACTTTATTTGTCAGCAACCTGGTCAGCGTTCTTGATCAAAAGCCGGCTGTACTTCATGAAGATGCCTATTATCATGATCAATCACATTTACCGGAAGAGGTTCGCAGGGCCAATAACTATGATCACCCAAGTGCTTTTGAGCATAGCTTATTGTGCCAGCATATTGATGATCTGATTCAGAAAAAAGCCATAAGAACTCCTGTGTATAATTTCACCGAACATACACGCAGCGAAATCACTAAACTGGTTGAGCCTTCACCGGTCATTATTATCGATGGCATTTTACTACTGGCTGACCAGCAGGTGGCTCAAAAACTCGATCTGGCAATCTTCATTGACACCCCACTTGATATCTGTTTAACCCGACGCATCTTGCGAGACACAAAAGAACGCGGCCGAAATATTGAAGACATTTTAACCCAATATACACAGACTGTTCGCCCGATGTACTATAAGTATGTAGAACCCAGTAAGCGAATTGCTGATTTGGTAGTGACCAATGGCGGAGAAAACTGGAAGGCCATTGAGATGGTTAAAAGCCGAATCATACAAAACTTATCTTAGGAGCTGTATGTCAAATCAAATCCGAATTTTAATCGTTGGCTGTGGCTATGTGGGGACAGAGCTTGCAAAACTTCTAAGAGATAATGGTCACGCAGTTTATACGCTTAGTCGCTCTGCCAAATATATCAACGGTTGCAATCATATTTCTGCCGATTTGATGAATTTAGCCCCAGAGATGCTACCTGATGTGCAATATATTTTTTTCCTAGCAGCACCTGATCATCACTCAAAAACAGCCTATGAAAATATCTATATGCATGGCTTGGAAAAACTGATCAATGCTTATAAAGACAGACCCGTTAAACGCCTTATTTTTGCCTCTTCAAGTGTGGTTTATGCAGAAAACTCTGGTCAATGGATTGATGAAACAGCAACTACCCATCGAGATGAATTTCGAGCTGATACAATGCTACAAGCAGAAGAAATTGCCTTATCATTTAGCCAGTCGCCGATGATTGCCAGAATTTCCGCCATCTACGGTCCCGGTAGACATCCTTTATTAGATCAGGTACTGCGTCAGGAGCGATTTTTGAAGCATGATACTGTATATTCCAATCGAATATACATCACCGATCTATGCCGGGCACTTGAGCATCTAATGCGAATTGAGTACAACGAAACGATCTATAACATCACCGATCAAGAGCCCACTCCCATCAACACCATTCTAAGCTGGCTAGCCACAATCACAGGCACCCTTTTCCCAGAAGCCGCATTAAGCGACCAAAGTGATCATAGAAATCTAAAAAATCGAAGAATCAGCTGTGAAAGAATCATCAGAGCAGGCTTTTCTCACATGTACCCATCGTTTCAACAGGGATTTCATGCCATTTTTAAACTTCAAAAACAACAAAAACCCCTGGATTACTAATTTGATTTTGGCATTAAATTAAGAACCTGATCATCGACATGAATTTTGGGTGATTGAAGCATTTGCTCATACTGTCCATCAACCCACTGCTTGAGCATATTATCAAATCGATCAGTAAATGGGTTCTCAGAAGCACCCATCGGAGCAGCAATCAGAGCATCACCTTCTGCCATATCAACCAACATTCGAAGCGATGGGCCTTGCTTAAACTCAAACGGTGTGAACAGCACATTCCAACGCATACAGTTAATGGTTTCTCGAGATCCTGGCATGGGAATCTTGCGATTGTAAATCTGCTTAAGCCCTGGAATCTTGTTCGCAATGTTATTCACAAACAGGGCCTGATGCATTCTACCCCAATGCCAATTCTCAACATCAGGGCCCAAAGTTTCTTTCAAACGAGTAACCGCTCTTGCAAATGTGAGGCTTTTCATTTCTTGAGCTGATTCAAAACCATAGGGCTTAACACGATCTTGTTTTAAAACCTGAATGACAAAATGCTTGTCAAAATCAATTTTTGCCCAAGAAGGCAGTCCCTCATTTTCAACATTATATATGGCTTGCGACAACTCAATTAACCACATACTGAACAAAGTGGCTCCAACTGAATCAGTGGTTGCAAATCCATCCCACTGCATCAACCTTTCATAAGCCAATTTTGTATCCCCTGATAAATCAGATAATGTCAAAAACAACTTCATGCTTTCCCATTCACTGTCTTTGACATCCAGTTGAATCGCCCGATTATCTTCGACACTAAGCACTGGCTTTGCTGACAATAAATCAATTAACCTACCAATTCTTCCATTATCAAAGCCAAACGCACTCATGCGGTAAGGGTAATGATCTGACACCACATTATTGTTAGTACTAAAAACAACACCACTTTCTGGATTGACAGAACGTGGCATTTCTTCATAAGGAATATATTCTTTCACCCTGAATGCCTCAGTCAACGGCACTGGCACATGCCCATCAAAGTAGCGCTTACCAACTTTCCCCACCAGTTGATAGGCAATATTGCCATACTTATCGGCCAAAATGGCACTAATCGGCGGTGAAACATGATAGCTGAGCGCCTCTCTGGCTTGTTTTAGATTGGTGCTTTTATTCAAATAATAAATGCTTTGTAAACTGGTGTCATGTTCACTTCGCCCTTCCCAGGAAAACAAAATAAAAGGACCTTTTTCAGGGTCACTGACTAAAACCCCGGCATCTGTTTCATAAAACTCCACAGTAACTGATTTTTCACCCTTCACCTTAATTTCTTCGTTACGAATTCTGTATTTGGGCATTTTTTCAGCATAATACATTTGACTTTGATCGACCTGACCATTTGTAAAGCCCCAACTGACAGCCGCATTGCGACCAATAATCACACCAGGAGAACCTGGGATGGCTCCACCTATAATATCAACTGTCGGCGATTTTAAATGCACCAAATGAAAAACATTTGGACTTGAAAGTGCTAAATGTGGATCACTGGCCAAAATTGGCTGCATTGTGCCTGAGCGTGTTGAAGAAATCGCCCAAGCATTGGAACCGGGCATCGCAATATCTGGACCACCCATTAAGCGAACGACACGTTCATTTAACATGGCAAAGTCAATCATCGCATCGATCACATCTTTAGGCACTTTGGGATCTTTAGAAAATTCAGTCTTCTCAGCATTCATTGGCAACTTTTGCCGTTTTAAATCTTGAGTACTACAACTTGGAATACCTAGCCGTCTTGAAGGATAATAATAATTAACACTACCAGGGCCCTTAAAAAGCTCAATCCCAGCATTGGCCATTTTCTTACTCCAAAGCTTATTCATGTCCCAAGCAATCGCTTTAGCCACCAATAAATTATCATAAGGATACCAAGCCTCTTGCGGCATGCCCATTAATCTCATCAAGATTGGCTTGTGCCCTTGTGCAATAAAGAAATTAACGCCTTTGGCATACTGCATTAAAGCCTGCTGCATCTGAGGATCAAATTCAGCATAAGACTGCTTTACGCTATTGGCAAAGTTCATCATGCGCATGTAACGATCAATCTCCAAGGCGTTTTCACCCACAAGTTCACTCAGTCTGCCTGAAAAAACAAATTTATACATCATCATTTGAAGCAAACGGTCCTGGGCAGTTACAAATCCCTGCGCAAACATCAAATCATCTTCATTATCAGCCTCAATCAATGGGATTCCTGAATCCGAACGAACGATGCGAATTCCTTTAGAAATTTCGCCAGTCTTCAATTGACCCGTGGTTTGAATAGAAGCATTATTTAATAAAAACATCGAGCTTAAAACGAATGCCAATAAAATCATTCCAAACAAATAAAGGGCAAATCTCTTAAACTTTCGCATTTTACTGATCTCAAGATAACTAGCATTGAGTATATTAATCAGCACGCATAATGTCCAGAAAAAACCTCGCTCAGTATGCTTTCTGAAAAAAATCCTCTATAATAATTTTACCAAAAAATATGCAGAGCACAAATGAGCAATATTAACCCTAAAATCATATGTCCTGAAACTGGCATCATTTTCTGCGACCCTGTCCGCATCGATAAATCAGAACATATTTATGAACGGGTCATGCTCGCGCACTGGATCAACTCCAATCAAGACACCTGTCCTTTCGGGACTCCTGTTGCACAAAACTCCAGGCTTACTTCTGATCAAGATACCAAAAACCAAGTCAATGATTTCTTAAAGAGCTACCCTAATGACTGGCAAAGCAAAATTGTTAAAGGGTATCAAGACGAGCAAGAACGCTGGAGTAAGAAAAATCCAGGTCATGATGATTCCGCTTTTGTCAATTCGATACTGGAAAGCTTCAAGCAAAATGCCTACAACGCTCAATGTCAACGTATGGCAATGTTTATACTCACACTGATTGGCGCAACTGGACTGGCTTTGATTCTAAATCATTTCTTCATGTGGCTGATTTTCACTGCTATGGTTTACAAAATAATCCTCAGCACCATCAGTCTACTGACACTATTTAGCCTATCTTTATGGCTTTCCCCCCCACAGTCCCAACTTTTCAAGGGGCTTTTCCCTGAGGCAAAATCAAGTGCTCATAAAAACTTGTGCGAAGCACTCTCTTACATTTGGAATCCACAGGCAGAGGAAACAGCCAGAAGATATGCTGCTCTCCAAGCAGATGGAGAAACCCACCTAGAGATCAAAAAATACTGTATGGCATTCGCCCAACTGGTGCTTGGATGTCCCCAGCTTTATGTCTTTAATATCAGTCAAGATAAACCCTTGCCAACAGTCGAAAATAACAGCCAAGTGACTTCTTTAACACCATTTAGCCAATCAGGGCCCTGGGACTATATGAAATTCGAAGAAACCATCAAGCAACTGAAATATTTAAAAGACAATCCCTCTCAGCTGATATTTCCCAACCAGATTCCCTTCATAATCAGGCCATTACAAGGGTTTGCAGGTGTGGTGCATGGTTTGACAAGCGCTTTGCTTAATACCCAACAGCCCAGCATGACAGGCTATGCAGAAAAAGCCCATGACCCTAGGGTTAAAAATGAAAACGCCCTGGGCAGGACTTGAACCTACGACCTTTCCCTTAGGAGGAGACTGCTCTATCCAACTGAGCTACCAGGGCTTATCAAAATTATACATAAATTTTAAGATCTGTCACTTTCAGACTTTACCTCCAGTAATTTCCCCATTAAAATACCTAGGAAAACACCGGAACTAGCTATGTCTTTGCTCTATTGGCTTCCTGCCCTTACTATTTATGCCACTTGTTTTTATTTGTGGTATACCACTAAAAAACCAGCATCTGATCACCCGCTGGGCTATTCAAAGCCGATACAGAAATCATTTATCATTCCTTCAAAACCACAAGAAAAACCTGATTTACTCAGTCTTTACATTATTCCAAAAGGTGATGGCTACTTTAGTGGCTATGAACTCATCCAAACATTAGGCAGCGCACAAATGCATTTTGGTGAACATCAAATGTTTCATCGAATCAATACCGCCGGACAAATTCTATTCAGTCTTTGCCGCGCTCAAGCCCCCGCACACTTTGAATACAATCAAATGGGCGATCTTAAAGCACTGGGCATTACCATTTTTATTGATACCAACAGTGATACCTTTAATGACGATACATTGACTGAGTTTTTTGAAGCCACAGCCCTGATCGCAGAGGATCTCTCTGGCATCATCTGTAATGAAAATATGCAGCCAGTCACTCAGGATGACCTAGAGCATCTGAGATCTTTATGTTTTAATCAAGCCCCTATTAATGATTGATCAGGCCATTTATCATCAACTGCTTCAAGAAGCCTCTCGGCTGGCCAATGCATATTACAATGATGATAATCCCCTGGTTAGTGATGATGAGTATGATGCCCTTATTCATCGCATCCTGCAAATTGAAAATAATCACCCTGAGTGGATTTCATCTTCATCGCCCACACAGCGAATACTGGCAATGGCCCGCGACAAAGCAGAAAAGGTGGCTCATAGCATCCCTATGCGATCATTGGACAACGTCTTTTCATTAGAACAGCTAATTGCCTTTTTTAAAAAAAGCAATCTGGAAAAGGCTGAGCTGGTGGCTGAAGTTAAACTTGATGGGCTGGCCATTAGCATTGAATACATCAATGGCCACCTCAATCGCGCCCTCACCCGAGGTGACGGACTTGTTGGTGAGGATGTCACGCAAAACATCAAAACCATTCGCGCACTGCCTCTTGTTCTCAATCTTGATAACCCCCCCCAGTCCATCCTTGTCCGCGGTGAGGTTTATATGAATAAAGCAGACTTTATCACACTGAATCAAGCACAAGAAAGAAAAGGCCTCCCGCCTTTTGCCAATCCACGAAATGCAGCAGCTGGGAGTTTAAGACAACTTGACAGCCAAATCACAGCCAACAGGCCACTTCGAATATTTCTTTATCAGTTATTTATCAACAACGCCCCTGGGGGTAAAAACCATAGCGATGCACTTGAAATAATGCGCAAATGGCACCTGCCGGTTAATCCCCTCTCTCAGCCCATTGATTCATCAATTGATGCACAAAATTATTATGAACACATTCTCCCAGTGCGTGACTCACTGGCTTATGAAATTGATGGACTGGTATTTAAAATCAATGACTATACACAGCAGGATCAAGCCGGATATACCCAAAAATCCCCCAAATGGGCTGTTGCTTACAAATTTCCTGCTAAAAACGCAGTCTCTAGAGTCCTTAGCATTGAGCTGCAAGTTGGGCGCACTGGTGTTATTACCCCCGTAGCTCATATCGAGCCTGTTATTGTCGGTGGCGTGACTGTCAGCTGTGTGACCTTGCATAATTTTGAAGACATGTACAAAAAAGATGTGCGCATCAACGATCAAGTCTGGGTCAAACGCGCCGGTGATGTTATTCCTGAAATCACGGGTGTTGTACCGAAAAATGCACCCAGGCAGCCGCTGCTGGCCAGACCAACTCATTGCCCAACCTGCAGGCAGACCCTAACTTTTGAAAGCACATTCATAAGGTGCACAAATTTAGACTGTTCTGACCAAATCACACGTCGTATTTTACATTTTGTCAGCCGAAAAGCGATGAATATTGATGGACTTGGTCTTAGTTTAATTCAACAATTGGTTAGCGAAAACCTCATTTTGTCACCCGCTGATCTTTACTCCCTCAACAGAGACTGCCTAAGCAACTTACCGCGTATGGGCAAAAAATCTGCAGACAATGTTCTTAACGCACTTCAACAAAGCCTAAATCCAAGCTTAGATGCATTTATTTTCGCCCTTGGCATTCGTGAAGTAGGTATAGCCGCTTCAAAAACCTTAGCCAATCACTTTCAAACATTTGATCAACTGCTCAAAGCTGATGAAAAAACACTGCTGCAGCTGCATGACATCGGCCCTCAAATCTGTGCAAATATTCTGGCATTTATCCAAATGCCAAGCACCCATCAATTGTACCAAAACATGGTTTTTGCTGGCTTGAAATTTAAAAAGCCGGTCAATAAGCAAACACTGGCGCACATGCACTGTGTGCTTACAGGAAAATTATCCGTCCTATCAAGACCTGATGCCAGCGATGCCCTCAGTGCCAGAGGCGCCCATGTGCACACTCAGATATCTGCCAAAGTCACCCATCTCATCGCAGGAGAAAGCCCCGGCTCCAAATTAGCCAAAGCAAAGTCAATGGGTATCACTATCCTCACTGAGCAAGATTTGCTGGAGTTGATTGCAAAATGATTTTTAAATCTCAAACCAACCATGGGATGAGCGGCAATATGCCAAATTTCTTTCATAAACTCTTGGTCCGTCAAACACGTATACCCGCATTGAGCGACATTCATAACGATAGCCTTGAATCATTCTTTGAAATCCATAACCTGGATAAACCGCCATATCATACTCACCGTAAACATTGTTCAAATAATAGCGCTGATTGACCACGCCTGTTTCAATTATACTGCGATATCTATAATCGACGTCTGCTGAAAGATCACTCATTTGTGCCTTAGAAATAATACCCCCAAGCGCACCACCAATCATCATTCCCATCATACGGTTATCTTCGGCAATTACCCCACCAATTAATGCTCCCCCCATCACTGAGGATGCAAATTGATCAGATTGATTACACCCTGTTAAAAACAATGCAAAACAAGCACTCAAAGCGATTCTATTCATCAATTTTTTCTCCTTATTTACCTTTATTATAACTCATTCTTATAATGCCATGTTACAATACAGGTAAAGAATATGGAGAATCTCATGCTGCAGCTCATCCCTGGACTTGTACTCATCTTTATCAGTGCCTACAACAGCGCTTCACTTTTGAATTGGAGCAACCCCAATGCCTGGACTTTAAGTACCTACTGGCTCATGGCATTAAATATTAGCTGGGTCACCATGCTTTTAGGCTGGCTAAAGAGCCTTTATAAGAACCGTGTCGACCATGTTGATATCCTTTGGGGTTTTGCAATCTTAATTACCTGCATGCCCGCCTACATTGCAAATATTACGGCACTTCACAGCGCAGTGTTTGTCACTTTACTCATATGGAGCTTGCGCCTTCAAATTCAAATCCATGCAAAACAAGGCAAAGAAGAAGACAAACGCTATCAAGGTTTTCGACAATCATTTGGTGCACAACGGTATTGGTGGTTTTCATTTTACCAAGTGTATTTATTGCAAGGTCTTTTATTGGTTCTGGTCAATCTTCCAGCTCAAATACTACTCCTAAAACCGCTGCTAAGCCCATTGATTTTTATTGGTCTTTTCATCTGCTGGATCGGAATAATTTATGAGGCGATTGCTGATTATCAGCTTTATCGCCATAAGAAAAAGCATTCTGAGATTTTCACCAGCGGCCTGTTTCGAACCAGCCGCCATCCCAATTACTTCGGAGAAATCCTAGTATGGCTAGGCATGACACTTGCACTACTGACCCAAGCACCGGATTTGATAGAATGCATCCTTGGCATACTGGGTTTTTCACTGATCACCTATTTACTCACAAAAGTCAGTGGTGTTCAAATGACTTATCGCATTATGTCAAAACGCAATGGTTACAGCCAGTATGCTAAAAAAACCAATGCATTAATCCCGAACTTCAAACAGCTTCGCTTCAAAGATTTTTGCTAGATACTGACTGCTCATCACACAAACTGCAGATACCGGTTGCTCTTGCGCCCAAAGCGCTGCTTGAGATTGATCTGCAACATACTGCCAGTTGTCTGGCAAATCATAAATTACCTCCTGACGCTTATCTGGCAAAATAGCAACATAGGGGGCATCTGCCATTAAAGTCAGCAGTTGATCAAAACCAAACTTTGACCTTTGGGTATAGGTTGATGGATGAATGACAAGCGCTACTTTCCCATATCGCTCAACCAAAGTACGATATACAGCATTAATTGCGGTGGGGTGGTGCGCAAAATCATCGAACCATTGAACGCCATTGTATTCCATCATCAACTGACAGCGCCTTACTGGCATACTCAGTGATTGCAATGCCTCCTTAGGTAAGCTCACACCCATTACCTCAAATAAAGCATATAACCCAAGCAAATTATGTGCATTGTGCTGTCCCCAACATGCGACTGATTGACCATGAAGCACCAGGTGCTGATCTTTATAACTGCCTTGATAATCCAGCCCTGATTGATTAATCCCAAACGTTTTCACAGGCTGCTTCAAATACTTGGCAGCTTCATGATCAATTAACACGCAACCATTTGGATGCACAATTTTTTCAAGAAGCTGATATTGCTTCACCATAGCATTTAAATCAGAGTAAATATCAGCATGATCAAATTCAATATTATTGATCAGAACCCACCGAGGCCAATAGTGCAGAAACTTAGGCCGTTTATCAAAAAATG
>VGUW01000013.1 GCA_016874185.1 Gammaproteobacteria bacterium | reverse complement strand
AAAAGCTCATCTGAGCTGGAATAACACGGTGCGGTTTCACAATTTCTTTCAAAACATCCAGCCGATAATCAGGTACCTCAACCACACCCAAATTAGGATCGATGGTGCAAAAAGGATAGTTGTGTGCTTCAACACCAGACTCTGTCAATGCATTAAAGAATGTTGATTTTCCCACATTGGGAAGACCTACAAGACCGCATTTTAAGCTCATTAGTATTCCAAAATATTATTAGCGAAAGTCTAGCATAAAATGATTTATTGATTCCACTTATTCATCAGCTTTATAAAATCCCCGCTGAGTATCATCGGCGCATCATCAACCAATAATTGAATGGCACGATCAATTGCGGTTTTCTCTGCTGACTGGGGAGCCGATAAAACATAAGAAGAAATATCACAGCCATCTTTAGGACGGCCAATCCCGATTCTAATCCTCATGAAATTCTCACCCATATGAGAAATAATATTTTTTACACCATTATGACCGGCAGATCCACCGCCTTGTTTGAAATGAATTACCCCGGGACTAAAACTCATCTCATCATAAACCACAACCAACTCAGACATGGAAAGCTTGTAGAAAGTCATAATCTTCTGAATGCTCTGTCCGGATTGATTCATGAAATTAATGCTTTTTAAAAAATAATGACCATCCCACTTAGCCACAAATGCCTCAAATTTTTTCTCAAACTGCCAGTTTCCACCCAAGCGCCGCATCCACTCATCTAGCATCCAAAAACCGGCATTATGACGCATCTTCCCGTAAGATTCGGGAGGATTACCAAGACCAACAATTAACATGCATACATCTCGCTAAGGGACTGATGGCGATAAATGCGATCAATCGCCTTGGCCAGCAAAGGTGCCAGAGTTAATACCCTAATTTTTGAGCCTGGTTTGCTAATAATACTATCACTTACAAATAGGCAAGTTAACTTAGATTGTTCAATTAACTGATGAGCGTCACCAGACAAAACTGGGTGAGTACAGTAGGCACTAACCTTAATTGCACCTTGATCAATTAATAAATCAGCTGCTTTTGCCAAAGTTCTGCCAGTATCCACCATGTCATCAATAATCAAACAATGCTTGCCACGCACATCACCAACCAACTGCATGGAAGCAACTTGATTGGCTGTGGATCTACGTTTATCAACAACAGCAAGGTCACAACACAAACGCTTAGCCACAGCTTGAGCTCTTTCAACACCTCCCACATCAGGAGAAACAATCAGAAGACTATCGTGATGCTGAAAGTTTTGATACTCCTGGATGATCAAAGACGAGGAATGAATATTTTCAACCGGAATATGAAAAAATCCCTGGATTTGATCTGAATGTAAATCCACTGTGACAATTCGATCAAAACCTGCACTTTGTAGCAAGTCAGCAACCAATCTTGCAGATATTGGTACCCGTTTTGAACGTACTCGACGATCCTGCCGAGCATATCCAAAGTAAGGAATAACCGCTGTTATTGATTTAGCAGACGCCAAGCGCATTGCATCTGCCGCAAGCAATATCTTCATCAAATTATCATTCACCGGAGCAGAAATTGACTGAACGATATACACATCCTCACCACGCACAGTCTCATTAACCTGTAAATTAATCTCCCCATCAGAAAACTGACCTACTGATAAATCTGACAAAGAGCACCCAAGGTGTTCACACAACAGTTGTGCAAATTCAGCATGATCGCTTGTTGTGAAAATTTTCATATCCACTCCCTAACTCAAACCTTTAATCTATCTGATTTTCTAAATATGCACAACCAATCAAAAAGCAAAAAAATACAAGGAAAACTGTAATAAAACCATATTTTTAAGCAGGAAATGATCCCTCTATTGATGCATGAATTAAAAACCACCATCAATATCTCCACACCCAAAAGATTGTCCGGCATTGATCAATGGCTGATTGGCTAAGCCATAGCACCAGGGTATTGCTAAAATGAAGATATCAACATCAAAACTAAATCTTGCTGAAAAATAAAAATCTAGAAAGAAGGGATTGGCTGGGGTGCCTGGATTCGAACCAGGGGTCAAGGGATCAAAACCCTATGCCTTACCGCTTGGCCACACCCCAACGCAGGATTAATATCTCACAAAAAAGCGGTTTATGTCAATACACCAATCACATTTGTGGACTGAGAGAAAATTTATGTTATTCTAAACCAAAGGGGAGCTTATGTGAAAACAATTCTCATCATTTCAAATGGACTGGGTGAAGATAGCATTGGTGTACAAGTTGCCAAAGCCCTAAAGCCTCACGCTAATATTTTAGCCATGCCCATGGTCGGACAGGGCCTGGCTTACCAAGCACATCATATCAAATTATACTGCCCAAGCAGCCTGCCACCGCATGCTGGTAACCGCAACTATCAAAATACATTGATCGATGATATCAAAGCGGGCGCTCTATCAAGCTTACTTCAACAGCGACGTGCACTAAAAAAAATCAAAGACATGCAGGTGCTCGTTATCGGTGATACATTCCCACTTGTAATCGCTTATCTGGCTGGCCTTAAAAACATTCTATTTCTGGATGTCTATAAATCGCATCACATCAGCACCTATGCAAAACCAGAGCTATGGTTTTTAAAAAGAACCACTCAGACAGTATATACCCGCGACCATGTTTTAAAAGAAACTCTGATTAAAAACAACATCAACGCTGCCTGCTATGGCAACATTCTTCTGGATGGTCTAACTGAACATGCTGATGATGATCTTGAGATTATTCAAAACAGTATTTTACTACTGCCTGGAAGCCGTGCTGACAAAGTTTACTCAAATTTATCCATGATTCTAGATGCGATTACTAATTCTATAAACCCAAACCCAGCCAATATTTATATTGCTAAAGCACCCGGTCTTGATTTTAAGAGCATATATCGGCAATTCTCATTTAGAATCACAGAGACCCAGGGCTTAATTAAACAAGCACTTTTAGCATCCTCCTTTGTCATTAGTGCAGCTGGGACTTCACAGCAACAGGCCATTAGCATGGGGATACCTGTTATCGGCGTAATGACCGATGACGTTAGGCCAGCGAGAAAGATATTAATTCAAAAACTCAACGGACCGCTGTTTTTTGAAGCCAATGACTCCAAATCCATTACTGCACAAATTAATCACCTAACTCAAAACCCACCAACCTCTGAACTAATAGAAAGGGGAAAGCAGCATCTTGGTGAGCCCGGTGCACTTAAAGTTATCACGGGAGACATTATTAAAACCCTGCAAACAAAGCAGCACTCCACATAAGATATAATTATTCAATCAACACCCAGATCCCTATCCACATTTTATTTTCAACATGATCGCCTCCAAACAACAAGTGAAAAAGGGGTGTCCACCAAGAGACATTGCTATCTTTTTGTGCATAATTAAACACAAATCCATGCAAAAGCATCATTTTTCCAATATTCACCACTACTGAAGACTCGAACTTATCAACCTTCTCAACAAATGATCTGGATGACTGAATGGGCACATGTGTGGATAGTTTCACGTGAAACAAAAGCTGCTCCAACGTCAAGGCTTCAATATTCGTCTGGATCTGAAACTCAGATAAGACTTTATTTTTATCATGTGGAATGCTCAACTCACCTGACCACTTGCTTTGCCCTGGAACCATGACAGAAAAACTTGGATGCGCAAGCATACTGACTTTTTGATTTACTTTTCCAGAAAACTGCTGAAGCAGCGCACTCACAACTTTGACATAGTCAGCGCCCTTTTTACGGTAGGCTTCACTAAATATTGACTCTATCATTGTTTTAAAACCATAGTAACTGGCATCATCAACTGAGAAGATGAAATATGATAATCTCCTGGCATCTACAGGAACGTCAGCCTCTTTTAGAGCTTTAATGGCCATGGTGGAGAATTCTTTTTTATAAGCTATGGTTCCGGTTGATATTTCAATCAACCCTATCTTTTGGGCCAACGATTTTGAAATTCTTTCCAGAACCACCTGGCTTGATATTTTCGGATAGTAATAACCATAAGAACTAGAGCCCATGCTTACATCAAGGCGATCTTGCTGTGAAGTGATTTGAAAATTGAACTGACTGGAAAGATGTGAATAGATATCTGAACAATTTTGCTTTAAAAAACTAACACTGACTTTTGGCCAATCTCCCTCTTTAATTGATGCATTTAATTGACATTCGTTAGAAATAGCAAATAAGATCTCATCAAGTGGCGCCCTTTTTGCGCTGAGTGATACCTTGTTTTGATATATCTGAATATCGATAGGGTTGCTTTTGGATAAGATCTGGCCGTAAAACAAAATCACGAGCCAAATGAACTTCCCAAATTGTATCCTCTTTTTTGAAATATGCATATGTTATGTCCTGCTTTAAACTTTGCATCAAACATTGCTGTAATTGTGATGCCTTAATTCGAAACACAATGTGTTGATATATCCCATCCTGAATGCGCTCATCAATTCCCATGGGCTCATGGCATGCCTCAATACGATCTAAAGCCAGCAGGGGTTCTAATGCTTGATGGCGCTTGACATGAACCAGTATGATTACCCATAAGATCACAGATATGATCCAGATCATTGCATCTAACCATCCAGTGAAAACGATTGTCCTTATTTTCTTGAAATACATAACACCTCTCTGCCATTTTTGACAAAGATTGGCTACAAAGACGATCATTGGCAGCTTCTCCAGCAATAAGCAGGTTTGATCCATTGATTCGTATCTGATTCAAAGCGCATTGTGAATTTAAAAAAAAAGCGGGTACTGTTCAAGCTCATGGGCAATAAGACTTGACCTTTTTGCAGGCAAAATCCACTGACTGGTATCCAAATACAAAAAAACACACTGTAAAAATGTGAAAATAAAAACATAGATAGTCATAGGCCGAACATGAATCATGTTGGCAATTATAAATTGGCTTTTTAATTTTTCGATACCGCTAAACAAGCTCTCTTTTCAGCCAAACCAATAAAATTGAAATGGCAGCAGGAGTAACCCCACTGATTCTTGATGCCTGGCCAATGCTATGTGGTCGAGCCGCTTTCAATTTCTGCCTTACTTCATTAGATAAACCAGCAACTTCGTCATAATCAAAGTCAGCTGGGATAATCTGATGCTCTTTTTCTTCAAGACGGCTGGCTTCCTCTATCTGACGTGCAATATAGCCTGCGTATTTCACCTGCACCTCAACCTGATATAGCACATCCAGATCATGATTTTCAAAAAATTGGGCAAAATCTAAGACTTTGATCTCTGGCCTTTTTAAGAGCTGTAAAAGCTGAACCTCTTTGTCAAGTACAACTCCGAGACTGGCAAGATGCTTGCCCATTAAACCATCTGGTTGTACACAAATACCGGAAATATGCTTAATGAGCTGATCTTTTTGACTCATGCGCGCATTCATTAACTGTACATGTGCATCAGTTAACATACCGAGTTGTTTTGCAATTGGATACAAACGCTCATGTGCGTTATCTTGTCTGAGCAATAACCGAAACTCGGCTCTTGAGGTAAACATCCGATATGGCTCGATAGTTCCTTTGGTTACCAAATCATCGATCAGAACCCCAATATAAGCTTGATCTCGCCGCAGGATACACTCATGGCCACTGGCATTGATACCAGCCATCAACCCTTGACCCGCGGCCTCTTCATAGCCAGTAGTGCCATTAATTTGACCTGCCAGAAAAAGTCCATGAATAAACTTTGATTCAAGAGTGGGTTTTAAATCCCTTGGATCAAAATAATCATACTCAATGGCATAGGCAGCTCTTGTGAGCCAAGCATTTTCAAGACCAGGAATCGAGCGTATAAATTCTACTTGAACATCAAACGGCAAGCTAGTTGAAATGCCATTTGGATAAAACTCATTAACCGACAGACCTTCGGGCTCAAGAAAAATTTGATGTTGCTCCCTTTGAGAAAACTTGACAATCTTGTCCTCAATCGAGGGGCAATATCTTGGGCCAACTCCTTGAATCAAGCCAGAATACATGGCTGATTTTGAAATATTATCTTGTATAATCCTTTTTGTCTTTGCAGTCGTATGGGTAATATAGCAATGCACCTGCTCTGGAGGCTGATTGGGTGCAAACAGCGAAAATCGATCACAATGCTCTGAACTTCCTTGTTTTTCAAGTTGAGAAAAATCGATCGATCGTCCACAGATTCGTGCTGGTGTGCCTGTTTTTAATCGACCATATCGCAAAGGCAATGCCCTTAACATTTGTGACAATGAAGTCGATGCGCTTTGTGCTGCACGACCACCTGATTGAGAATAATCACCAATCAGAATCTTACCCGAGAGAAATGTGCCTACTGTCAAAATAATGCTGTTGGCAAAAAACATTTGTTTGGTTTTAGTTACAATACCCACAGCCCTATTACCCTCTAATAGCACCTCATCGACAGGACTTTGAAACAAAAATAAGTTGGGTTGTTCATCAAGTATGGATCGAACAGCTTTACGATAAAGCTGACGATCTGATTGAACACGAGTAGCTCGAACTGCAGGACCCTTACTTTCATTTAGGGTGCGATAATGAATGGCTGACATATCAGCGGCACGACCCATGAGCCCACCCATGGCATCAATTTCTTTAACAATATGACCTTTACCAATGCCACCTATTGCAGGATTACAGGACATCATACCAATATCATCAATAGCATGTGTTATTAGCAGTGTCTTCTTATTTAACCGCGAAGCAGCATAAGCGGCCTCCGCTCCAGCATGGCCCGCACCTACTACAATTACATCGAAATTATTCATGATTTTAGTTGGCTCATTTTTTCATTATTCTATCTGAATAAAACAGAAGTTTCTATCTATTTGTCAATAGCTTGTCATTTTTAAGGAACAGCATCATTTTACTTTGTCTGATTTGAGTGATCTTTTAAGTTCACATCATCATAAGATGCGACACATTTTTAAATAAAGCCGCAAACACTGTCAAAAATCATCCTAACATCCAGCATAAATATACTTAAAATGAGCCTAGATGGGTTTTTAATCAAATGACTATTTGAACTTTGACTGTATTTCAAATTCATCACCCAAAGACGCACAGGCAGGCATAAAGCGAGATGCCTTGCTTTTGAACATTCCATGTAAACTAATGGTCAAACCTTTTTTCTTACAAACACGAACTAATTCATGCACGGGTTGAGGTAACTTGTCAAATTCAGATGCTTTCTTTTTAATCAAATCAATCAAACTGTTCATCTCAACCTGATGAGTTGAAAGTACTCTTAACTCTCCATATGGATTATTATCAGCCGCACCCTGATCATTTTTCAAACCACTATTGACCAATAAAACAAGTGTTATCATCCTTGAGAAACAAAGATCAATAGCCGACAAAATCTCTGTTAGACACGCACTGGTGATATCAAGCACAACAACCCTTTTAAGGTGATGGGACATCGCATCAATTTTAGAAACCAATGATGGATTATTGATATGTTCAGCATTAACATGATTTAAATCAAAATAAAGCAACTCAACGTCCGGCATTCGATGGCATTCTGCATCAACATCAATAAAAGTCAGTGCTTGATCAACTTCATAATACATTTGACTTGTATCTGCCTTATATCGAACACGGGCACCTTTTTCAATGACCTGCTGACCCAATATGCCCAAATGCGATAGAACAATCGCCTTCATGCCTGAGCAGACTCGTAGTTTTTTATGATAAATAGTATTTGAATTGCTTAATAGGTGCTTAGCCTCAAAAGAAGCCAGCTCAAATTCCGAGTCTGACCCATAGTCAGGCTCTGACTTTATTAATTTTGAACTTTTTGCCTGTCTGAAAAAATAATTACGAACCCGCTCTAGCTGACCATAAATAGCAAAAACTGGTAACCCTGCATCAAAAGCACTAAAAGCAATTTTCATAATGCGATGAAAATCAATATCTTGATCAAAATATTTCTGGAAGGAAAGAGATGAAAAACATCTTTTTCCAGTTTTCTCAAAGGATTGATACACACTTCTGATATTCAAAGAAACCAAATCACCCTCATACCTTAAGGAGGAAACCATGGTATGTATGGCTTTTTCTAAGGGCTCTGTGACATTGCCTTCAAATTGTTTCATCAATAAATTAATCAACCAATCCTCATAACCATTAACTCGAAAACAATTAAAAAGCACAGACATTCCCTTGCTGTCTGCACTTGATGACAGCAGCTGCCAAAGTGTTTTTCCACTCAGATCAACAAACCTGTGATTTGACCATCCTTTCACTGTTGCTCGTTTATTTTTTTCCCTAAATGCCTTATAAAACTCATCGATTTCCTCCGGGGACAAATTTTCTTTGCGATGAAACTTTTTATAAACCAACAGTTCTTTTAGGCTATGCAGCTGATGATGTCCCTTTTGATCAATCGAACCCACCATCTTAGCCAAATTGTATTGACAAATCGCATCTTCATTTCTTACTTCATAAATCGTCTTACTTTGGATAAACTCTCTTAACACCTCCTTCATCTGGATCAAAACAGCGACCATTAAATTGAGATACTCCTTTGGCACCAGTCCAATATTGATTCGAAAAGAAGCGCCGGTTTCACTCACACTTGGCAAATAATGGCCAAAACTAGAACGCAAAACAATCTCTATGGGTATACCGGCTATCTCTGAGCGAATATTCATCAAAGCAACAAAAACACACATCAATAAACGACTGAGCATCTTGGGTCTGAGTTTCCAATAAGATAAATCAAGGTCATTATGCATACCCAGGGACTGAACAAAAGCAATGCTATCAATCATAAGACAGGGGTACTCATTACTAATAAAAGCAAAACCTCCTGCGGTTCTTGAACTTACCCAATCAAATACAACTCTGGCCATCATTTTTTGATAAATTAAAACCTCATCTCTAACATTAATATGACCTTCCTTAATAAGATGATTCTGAATAAGCCTATCTTGATACTCTTTAATTGTGAATGGAGATTTATAGCCACCAACGTGCGAGCTCACAGCAATATGCTTATCATCCTTGATATAATCCCCTAAAAACTTCGCACCTTTTCTGCTTCCCGCTTTTTTGAAAAATCGATTTCCTTCGCTTCGATGATAAGATGCCCAATACTGTGGGCTTTTCATTAAAAATGCTGTGGTGCCTATGTATCTTGCGCAGTATTCAGAACGAGGAAAGCAAAATTCATCATCGATTAGATTTTTTTCACCAAAAAGTCTTACCGTTTTTTTTTCTTGATATTCTAATAAATCCGCAACTTTTTCATCATTCAAACCAAGTTCTAACAATTGGTGATTAATTTTTGCAAGGGTTATCAGGTCTGTGGATAAACTTCTGTCAATAAAACCCTTTATCGCTGCTTTTTGACTTAAATGGTAGGATTTATCTACACCTTTAGAGCAAACCTTTATCTCAAAAGTCTTATCCTGCTTGATCATCAATTATTTACCAATGCAAAATGTTGAAAAAATCATGCCCAAAAGATCATCAGAGCTAACCGTTCCCAATATTTGATCCAGCTCAAGCTGAACCAACCTTAACTCTTGTGCTTGTATCTCAATCATTGGCTGTTTTTCTGCTTGCTCAATATGTAAAATGGATCTTTCCAAAGCCTCAACATGGCGGGCTCTTGCAATAAAAGTATCAGCTTCAGGGGCTGAATCAAGGGTTAACTGCTTTAAACGCATTTCAAGCTCATTAAGCCCCTCTTTTGTTTTTGTTGATAGGCAGATCTCTTTTGAATCCACCACCACATGAGCTAATAAATCTTTTTTATTATAAATAATGGTATAACTGCTCACTTTATTTTCAGCAATAATGGTTTCTGCCTGAAATTTTGCATCTGGTTTAGAGCCATCTACCATCACAAGCACATGGTTGGCTTTGGCCATCACATCCTTGGTTTTTTCAATCCCTATTTTCTCAACAACATTGTTGGTTGATCGTAAACCAGCAGTATCTAACAATGTTAAGCAAATTCCATTAAAATGAACCCGCTCCTTTATCACATCTCGAGTTGTCCCCTCAATATCGGTTACAATCGCACTGTCTTCTTGAGTTAAAATGTTTAATAAAGAAGATTTACCGGCATTGGCTGGACCCACAATTGCAATAACCAAACCCTGACGCAGCTTGAGTCCTTTCTGGGCTTGTCCAAGCAATTTCCTAAGAAGTGATTTGATGTCAGCTAACAAGACATTGATTTGATTTTGTTCAGTGGGTGAAATATCTTCATCAGAAAAATCAATCAGTGCCTCTATTTGAACCCGAACATTATTTAATTGCCGTTGTATATCTCGAACCTGATGAGAAAACATCCCACTTAAAGACTGTGCTGCTGATTTCAACTCCTGCTCACTGGATGCTGCAATCAAATCAGCAACCGCTTCAGCTTGAACCAAATCAACTTTTCCATTGAGAAATGCCCGCTGCATAAACTCACCTGGTTTTGCCAATGATCCACCCATTGCTTGGATCTTCATAATAAGCATGTTGGTGAGGATTGTATTTCCATGAGTGTGAATTTCAACCACGTCCTCGCCGGTTGAGGACCGAGGGCCAGGAAAATATATGACAATACACTGATCAACCAATTGATGATTTTCCTTCCACCAAACAAAAGTTGCTTTGCGAGGCTCAAAATCAGTTTTACCAAAAATTTGACCTATGATCTCAAGAGATTTTGAGCCACTCACTCTCGTAATTGCAATGCCTGAATGACCTGATGCTGTGGCTCTTGCAACAATGGTCGTCTGTGACATATTATCGACGCGCTTTTATTCGATTGCTTGTAAAATGCTGCTGAATAACCCCAAGTACTGTGGATGTGAAAATATACAATGACACACCTGCAGGCATTGACATCGAAAATAATACCAAAACAACTGGAAATATCATTTTCATACTCTCTTGAGTTGGGTCTGAAGAAGATGGGGTCATTTTAACCTGAAAATAAATTGCCAGGCCTAAAAGAATTGGCATGATATAATAAGGATCTGTTGCAGATAAATCATTGATCCATAAAAACGCCTGATGCCTTAGCTGAACCGCCTCCATCACAACATTATAGGTCGCAATATAAAAAGGAATTTGAATTAGCATGGGCAAACATCCACCAAATGGATTTACTTTTTCACGTTTGTATAATGCCAGGATCGAGGCATTTTTTGCCTCAGGGTCATTCGCATACTGTTGATTAATTGCCTCAATTTGAGGAGCAATCTTCTTCATGCGCTCAATTGATTCATTTCCTGATTCTTGCAGCTTAAAAAACAACAGCCGAATGACTGTGGTTGTCAACACAATGGTTAAACCCCAGTTGTGAACAAATGCATTAATGTGATCCATAAGAAAGAAAATACCGATTGCAATAAACCATAAAAATCCATAATCCACCGTTTTATCCAAGCCTTGGCTGATTTCAGATAAGGTGCTTCTGATCTCTGGTCCTGCGTATACAACTGAATTAAATTGTGCCTCTTCATTGGGGGCTAATGTTTGAGGTGATGCAATTAGCTGTAATTTCATTTGCTCAACAAAATTTGTTTTTGACTCCGGTGAAAAACCTGACTTCCATTGACTGACCAGGTCATATGACTGACCCTTGGGAGGAACAATGGCGCCTAAAAAATAACGCTTTTGAATAGCAAGCCAGCTGTCCTTTACCCGTTTATTGATACCGTTTTTTGCAATTTCATCGTAAGTTAGCTTACTGTAAGGTGCCTCCTTGGAGTAATAAGCCACCCCCATATAGGTATTAAAACCCAACATTCCACTTTTTGAAGCACTAGCAGCATCCCCTGCAATAAAATCACTGGGATCTGGTTTTTTCATTTTACCTGTTAGAGCAGTCACTTGAAACGCTGTAAAATCAACATAACCTCGACCATACCAGTTTTTCAAACCGATGTTTTTAACAGATGAATCAATTTTGATTTGATAATCCGGAGTTAGGGTGAATGTTTTTTGATAAATCACATCATCATGATTGGCTTCCATGATTAATTTACTGGTATCTGAATGCTTAATCTGATATAGGAGCTGAGCATCACCACTAAAACCAGAAGATGCATAAAACGGATGCTGCTTGTTTTTTGAAAAAACATGTACTTTTTCTGAGGAGCCTTTTGTTAAAGCGTATTGATTTAAATTACTCTCAACTATTTTGCCCCCAAGTCGATCAATATAAACCGTAAGGTCGTTATTGGCCAATTTGACAATAAATGAATCATTGAGGGGCACTGGCAGATCAACTGTTGAAGATATGATGCCGTTACTTATATCAGTTTTCGTATTTTGATGAAATTCTTGCCATGCAGAAACCAAAAACCAGGAAATCATACCAAGGGCAATATAAATGAGTATTTTTCTAGAATTCATACAAAACCTTTTTTAAAGCACCTAATCTTACCACACACTTAAATACTTGTCAGCAACCAAAAGAATCTTGATACACTGATTAACAATATGATTATTTAAATTAAAATATTAGTATTAATAATGGTCTGTGAAAAATGGGAATACTTACTTAAATGGTTAAATAAACAACAGCTTGTGTGAATTTTTCTTGTGCATAAGTTTGTGTTTAATTAAGGCTGTTTTTTTTGTAATTATTTCATCCACCACGCATGCATCCAGATGCTCACAGATTTTACACATGTTTTTTCAAGCATCAGAAAATGTTTTTTTATGATTGGCTATGATTTTTTGAAACAAAGAAACCGAAAGAGGCCGAATTTCTTCAAGGGAGGGGAGGGATTTAAAAAAAATAATGGCATTGTGATGCATTAAGCCAAGTGGTCTTAATTCACGATAAGTGTTTAAAACAATTCGTTTAATTCTATTTCTTTTGACAGCTTGTTTGATTTGCTTTTTCTTGATAAAAATCAAAACCCCACCAAAATGAGCAGGAAAATACTTAACTACCATACCATTTTTTTGATGGGACTTCCCCTTATTTAGGGTCATTTTGATAGTGCTTTTATCTTTTAAAGTAAAGCACCGTTTTATGCTCATGCAGTTAAGCGCTTGCGTCCTCTGCGACGTCGGGCGTTAACCACGGCCCTACCACCAGCTGTTTTCATTCTTGCACGAAAACCGTGGGTTCTTTTGCGCTTTAAATTACTTGGTTGAAAAGTTCTTTTCACAACTTATCCTATTTTAAATCAGAATTTTAAATTTAACGAGTTTTATGAAAAAGTCAATGCCTTAAGGGCTTTTTTCTGGTTTTTTTATTATTGCAAGATAACCACCGAATTGGTTTTCCATCCAAAAAGTGATACCGTATTTTGATTTCATAGAAACCTTGACAGGTTTTATGTCTTGTATATATTTTGAAAAAAATTCAATAACTTCATCATTTTCTTCTGAAAATATAGAGCATGTGCTATAAAAAATAAAACCACCTGGTTTTAGCATTTGCCAAGCATGAGCAAGAAGTTTTTTTTGTAGCATTTGATGAGAGATCAGTGTTTGTTTGCTTACTTGATATTTAATTTCAGGATGCTTGCCAATGACTCCAGATCCAGAGCAAGGTGCATCAATCCAGATAAAACAAGGTTTTTCTTTAGGGCCAGAGAATTTCAAAAAATCCATGCAAATGATGTCTATATTTCCCCCCTGGCAGCGGCTGATGTTTTGCTCAAGACGTTCAATTTTATTGGTTTCAATTTCAACAGCAATAATCGGGTTGTTTGGAAATTTTTTATGGAGCGCGATTGTTTTTCCACCTGGAGCTGCACATGCATCAATGATTATCCCATCGATTTTAGAAGGCAAGAATGACATCATTTTTTGCATAGCAAGATCCTGAATTTGCCAATGACCGGCCTTATAACCTTCTTTTTCAGTTAGATTTTTTAGATCTTTAAATTGAACGGCTTGTGGGTATTCTTCCAAGGGGGCTATCATTTGATCACTCATGTGATTAACCTCAAAAAGATATGCCCAAGTTTGAGGTCGTTGTGTTTGACTTTTGGCAGATGCTTCAAAATAAACACCAAGCTCTTCTTTCATCTTATTGTAAAAGAATAAAGGCAAACTGTAGCGAGTGCTTTCTGGAAAAGAGGAGAAGTCAGGGGGATTTCTAAGAATATTATTAAGAATGGCATAAATCACTTTTTTTCGATGAGCCAGTTTCCATTGATCAGCAAGCAGCATAATACCATCAATGATCGCTTTATTGTTAGGGTTGGTTGTTAGCACTAATCGATAGATACCAATAATTAGAGTGAGTCGAAAATCAAGGTGTTGAGTTGGTTTTTGGAGGTATTGATCCAGTGCATGGTTAAGACAAATCCAGTGACGGGTTATTCCCAGAAGAAGGTCTTTCTCAAAAGGGGTTAGGGGTTCATTAATTTGAGCCACGGTTTTTTTTCCACAGGTAAGATCCTGGATATATCGTTTGACTTTAATTTCAGCACCAAACATGTTCATTTAAATAACCTATGATAATTTTGATATGTGATTTCCATAACCGATTCTATGGATATGTTTTTCAATTCTGAGATTGTTTTTGCAACCCAATAAACCAAGTTTGGTGTATTGGTTTTTCCCCTAAATGGTATTGGAGCTAAATAGGGTGCATCAGTTTCAATCAGCAGGTGCTCCATTGGGGTTTTTTTAACCACCTCTTTAATTTCCTCAGCATTTTTAAAGGTAATAATTCCTGAAAATGAGATGAAGAAACCCAGGTCAATTCCTTTCTTGGCCATTTCCCAGCTTTCACTGAAACAATGAAGAACTCCTGCGTTGGGTAATGTTTGTTTTTTTAGCATATCAATTGTATCTTCTTGGGCTTGTCTTGTATGAATAATCAAGGGTAGTTTATGCTTTTTGGCAAGTGATATATGGGCTTCAAAAAAGGCAAGTTGAGCTGTCTTAGAGCTTGATTCTCTATAATAATCAAGACCTGTTTCACCAATTGCTGAAAATCGGTGGTTTTGGAGAAGAGCCTCAGCCTGTGTGACAAAAGAATTTAATGAAGTCAAGTCAGTGTCGTTGGGATGTTGGCCTAGGCTGATTTTGATATTGGGGTGAAGGCGCTGTATTTTTAAAAGCATTGGGCTATCATGAAGTTCAATACAAACACACATTAGGTCACTTACCGGGTGCTCACCTGAGAACTGCTTGCTTACAAATTCTTCTAAACTAAAACCCATTTCTTCATACGGAATGTGATGAATGTGGCAATGTGAGTCTATTAGATAATTCATAGATGGTAGGATATTTTTTTCATGAGATTTGCACATTGCCTCATGAGTGTTTTTATCAATGGACTTAATGGGTAAGCCCCAAGATGAATGGCATGTTCAGCATGGCCACTTTCATCTTCTTGCATTTTTTTTAATGTTTCATGGGTCATTGTATCTGAAGGGGATAGGTCTTGAATGTGTATTTTAAGATGCTCTTCAACTTGTTTTTCTGTTTCTACCACAAATCCCAGAGAAAACGGATCACTGATAACACCAGCACCAGCACCCATTGCGAATGAGGCAGCATAATAAAAAGGAATGAGATAACTGGGTCTGCCATTTAGCTGGCTAAGTCGAATGTTGCACCAGGATAGGTGGGTCAGTTCATCTTTTTGTGCCTGATGAAGAAATTGATAGGTGGTATCTGACTGAGCAAAAAACTTAGCTCCACCATAAAGGCCTTGTGCACAGACCTCCCCAACATGATTGATTCGCATTAACCCTGCTGTGTGTTCTCGAGCGGTTTTTTCAGTTGGCTGATGGTTGTTTTCTTGGGTAGGAAGTGGTGTGTGTTGAGTATGGGCAAAACAGGTAAATAAAAAATCATCGGCGGCTAAAATAATTTTGTCCAGGATTTTATTCATTTCATCTCTTACACTGCGTAGTGACTAGAGTATAAATGAAAGTAATGTTTTTTTCATTAAAAAGCCTATGCTTGTAACAAGGCTGGCCGATTCATCTTAGCAAACTCAACAATATCACTGGCGATGCTTTGATATTTTCTTAGCCATGGGTTTCCAAGTAATGCAGGTGCTTCAGAGTCAGTTGGTTTAAGAACCAAAAAATAGGGGGTATTATTCCTGATGGCTCTGACTACTTTGATGTCATTCTCGGTCATAACTTTTTGAGAAATCCACTCCAGCATGGTTGAAATATTTTGTGTTGCACCAATTTGGATAAAATCCTTTTCGGATTTTAAGACAAACTGCTCATCCTTTGTTAGTCTTGCATCCACCAAGGTGACAATATCAACCGGCTTAGCTTTGGTGTGATCATGATTCATCACGATCGCTGCTTTAGGAGGACTTTTAGCAGTTAGAATCGGTTGGGATAATCCAAAAATGGATAAAACGAAGAGAAAAGGAGCAGCAAACTTTAAAAATTGTTTTTTATGGGGTTTTTCCGGTTTGGTTTTAACTTCCTCCATGTATAATTGATTTAGAATCATCGGAGGTGCAAGCCTTGATAATTGCCTGGGGCTGCCCTGGGTTTGATGATAAATGTTAGCAAAAAACTTCTCACTAAAGTCATGGTTGATGTTTGATTTTTGAAGCAATTGATTAAGCCAGTCTTTTATGTCGTTGATTTGCATGGGCTGAATGCTTAATGTTTTGGGTGCTTGTGCACTCACGGTTTGGTAGCGCTGCTCAAGCATGGGGAGGCCAATGAGAGTAAAACGAATTTCGTTCTCCTTGGTTTTTTGGGCAATTTGAGTGATAAGTGCCAGTGAATCCAGCGGCAGCTTGTCAGCATTATCTATAACCACCAGGGGTTTTTTTGTTAAAATGTTTGTTAGAACATGAGCAACTTTAGTATCGTTTGACTCATTCAGTGAGGGCAGTGGTAATTTTAAATGAACGCACAGTGTTTTCACCAGATTATGCGGGGATAGGCCCGATGTCCCTTGGATTAGAATGGCATTTTTTATTTGAGCAGCTATATAAATTGCATGCACAGATTTGCCAAGACCTGAACGTCCAATGATTAAGCTAATTGCATTTTCAGTTAGAATTTTAGAGAATTCTTCAAAATTCTTCAAATGACCATATTGGATTGGTTGATAAGGATTAAAATCTTGGAAGTTAACGTTTAGCAACCTGTTATTGTGCATAAAAACTCCAGTAAACAGAAGCACTTATTTCACATTAACACAACTGCTAATGATGACAATATGCATAACGCATCTTTATTGTTTCGCTTACAGTAATCGAGGATATATCCTACATAGTCCTGATCGTATTTCTTTGTGCATGTTGGGATCAAAAAATTTGGTTGGCATTAACAGGTTAAAAGCTTACAATACTGATGAAGTTAAAAAGACATGATGATGAGTAACAATCAAATCCGTTTGGATCAATATACCCAGGAAGCATATTTGGATTATGCCATGTATGTTATTTTGGATCGGGCATTACCGCATGTTTCAGATGGACTTAAGCCGGTTCAAAGACGGATCGTTTATGCAATGTCTGAGCTTGGTCTAAAGGCCTCATCAAAATATAAAAAATCAGCAAGGACCATTGGTGATGTGATTGGTAAGTTTCACCCACATGGCGACGTTGCTTGTTATGAGGCCATGGTTCTAATGGCGCAGGATTTCTCTTATCGCTATCCCCTTGTTGATGGTCATGGAAATTGGGGGTCGGTAGATGATCCTAAAAGCTTTGCAGCCATGCGTTATACTGAATCTCGGCTTACAGCTTATGCGGATTTACTACTTTCTGAGCTTGGTCAGGGCACCTCTTCCTGGCAGTTAAATTTTGATGGCTCATTAACTGAACCGGTATCGTTACCAGCCAGAATACCAAATATTTTACTTAATGGTGGCTCTGGAATTGCTGTTGGTATGGCAACAGATATCCCGCCTCATAATATGGGTGAGGTTTTGGATGCTGTTATTCATTTGGTTCAAAATCCAGATGCAGCCATTGAAAAGTTGTGTGAGTATGTGAAAGCACCAGATTTTCCCATGGGTGCAGATATTATTACCTCGCAAAAAGAGCTTATTCAGATGTACAAAACAGGTGTAGGCCAAATTCGTCTCAGAGGTAAATATGCTGTTGAGCAAAATAATTTGGTATTTTATCAGCTGCCATTTCAGTCATCAAGCAGCAAAATTGTAAAGCAAATTGCTGATGCCATGTTGGCCAAACAGCTTCCTGGTGTTACAGATGTTCGAGATGAGAGTGACCATGAGCACAAGGTTCGAGTGGTGATTGAACTTAAATCAATGACTAAGTTTAAAGATCAGACCTTGGCAGCTTTATTTGCGCTAACTGATATTGAAAAGACTATGCGTGCTAATTTTAATATGATTGGAATTAATAAAAAACCAGAAACGAAAAATCTGAAGCAGATACTTTCAGAATGGATTATCTACCGCAAGCAAACCATAACACTTCGTATGCAGTTTGAATATGAAAAGATTAAGCGACGTCTTGAAATTTTAAATGGGTTGCTTTTGGTTTTCATTCATATTGATCAAATCATTCAAATTATTCGTCATCACCAGGAGCCTAAACTTGCATTGATGGATAAATTTGAACTTAGTGAGATTCAGGCTGAGGCTATTTTAGAGATGAAGTTGCGACAATTAGCCGGCCTTGAATATATTGCTCTTGAAAAAGAAAAAGAAGGACTGGAGAAGAATGAAGCAGAGCTTGCTTATTTGCTGAATCATTCGCAGGCATTTGATCAGAACTTTATTGAAGAAATCAAAGAGATTCGAGAAAAATATGGTGATGATCGTCGCTCCCAGCTTATTGATACGCCAGTGATGACATACACTGTTGCAAAGGCGACTGTGCCTGATTATGTTGTTAAGGTGGTTGTTTCAAAAGAGGGGTGGGTTCGAACATTCAGATCTATGGAGCAGAGTGATTCCTCGTTAACCTTTCGCTCAGGCGATTCTTTGTTCTCGACATTTGATGCTCGATCTACCCAGTCGTGTTTTGTGCTAACCTCAGACGGACGAATTTATAATGTGCCTATTCATCAAATGCCGGGCCCCAGGGGTTATGGTGAGCCACTGAGTAAGTTTGTGGATTTGAAATCTGATATTTTAAGTGTCGGGGTGGTAAGCCCAAATGACACGTGGTTAATTTGTGTCGATAGTGGTTATGGATTTTTATTGTCCTCAGAGCATATGGCAGTGACACAGAAGGCGGGTAAGGCTGTCTTTACACTTAAAGAGCATGAAGCGCTTTTACCTTTAATTGCCGTTAAGACTGATGAGTTGTTACTTATGGTGACTAGTCAGGGTAGAATGCTTGCTTGTGAAATCAATACTGTCAATCAGCTGGCAAAAGGTCGGGGCGTTAAATTGATTGGTATTAAAAAAGATGAGTATGATTGCCAAAAAGATCGACTGAATCATGTTCTTTCATTGTCAGAACAAGATCATGGCATTCTTCGTTCAGGCTCAAGACACTTAAACCTTGATGCTGATCGCTTGGCCTCTACTAAAGGAGTCAGGGCCTCTCGTGGTAAATTGTTACCACAGGGCTTTCGACAAGTATCAGGGCTGGAAAAATTGATAAAGGAACAGGGTCGTGATGAATCTGAGACTGTTTAGTGCGGTCTCAATGATTGCAGGAACGAGCATTGGCGCAGCCATGGTGGCAATGCCAATCTATATGGCGTCTTTGGGCACTGGAGCTTGTTTTGCTGTCCTTTTTGTGAGCTATTTGGCAATGTTGGCCTCATCGTTGTTTATGCTTGAGTCGAATCTTTCTCAGAAGCAAGGTGCTAATTTGGTGAGCATGAGCACTGATTCGCTTGGCCGTCCAGGTTATTGGCTGTGTATCACCGTTTATTTAATGTTGCTTTATTGCTTAAATGCTGCATATTTGGCTGAGTTTTCAGGGGCCCTGGTATCATTGATCGGCGCCCCTGGTTATGAAGCGACGGCTTTGCTGTTTTGTGTTGCAATCACTTATTATATTGTCCCCTTTTCTTGGGCAGGTCGCATAGCATCTTATTTGCTGTGGGGGTTGCTGCTGACTTATGGTGTTATTATTGGGCTGTTAATTACCAAAGCCGATATTCATAACATTCACCCCTCCTCTTGGTCTCAAGCACCAGAGGCCCTATTTATTTGTATATTGGCATTTGGCTATCAAATAATTATTCCGTCATTGCGCCGTTTTTTAAATAATGATGTGAAGTTGTTGAAGAGGGCTATCTATATTGGAAGCAGTATTCCTTTTTTTGTTTATTTTGTTTGGATGATGGCATTTATGTTGAATATGCCATATGACGGTCCTTTTTCTTTAAGCACTATTGCTGGTGATTTGTCTTTGAGGGATCAATTGCCGTATCTTTTGGCCCAAAAGACTGGTTTTTATCAACTTCCTGCACTTTTCAATGCTTTTGTGATTTTTGCCATAAGTTCTTCTTTGATTGGGGTATCAGTAAGTCTTTTTGATTTTGTCAAAGATTGGTTAAATCAGTATCATTATTCACAGTTATTTGTGGCTCTTATTGCTTTTTTACCGCCTGTGCTTCTTGTTTTGCTCTATCCAGATTTATTTATTATGGCCCTTCGCCCAGCAGGGATTTTAGTGGCCGTGCTATTAATGATTTTACCGGTTTTGAGTTGTATGGGCTTAAGGGTAAAAAGAAAAACAGGGGTATATCGCATGAGGTATTTTAAAGTACTTGCGGTATTTGTTTTACTGAGTGCTGGCTTTATGATTGTTTTGGACTTGATGCGCCTGATTGGCAGATAAGCTTATAAGAAAAATTGACCAATCATATCTTGATGTCCATTATAAAATTCTTTCCAGAAAATGGCTGATTTTCCTTCGATTTGAACGGTTTTAACCAATATTGCGTCTTTCTTGCAAAATATTATTAATCCTTCATCGGATTTTGAGATTTGACCTGCAGGTCCTGATTGTTGCAGGACTACTGAATCCAGAAGACGAATGCGTTTTTCATTAAATATACAATAAGCACGTGGGAAAAGTGCACGCACTTGTTGGCTGATATGTTGAGCATGGTTTTGCCAGTCAATCTTATAGTCTGCTGCTAATATTTTAGGCGCATAAGTCACTTTGTTTTCATCTTGTGCCTTTGGGGTTTTGCCCAACTGAATTTTTTCAAGGCCATCGAGCATCGCCCTGGGTGCTATTTTTGATAATAACTGAGTTAATTCTATCCTATTATTTGTTCCAATCAGGATCTGTTCTTCATGAATCACTGCACCAGTGTCCATGCCTTTTTCCATTTTCATAATTGAGATGCCGGTTATTCTATCCCCATATAAAATGGCATGCTCTATTGGAGAAGCACCCCTCCATCTTGGCAGGATTGAGGCATGAATATTCCATGCATGGTAACGGGTCAAGCTTAATAAGGCTTGCGGTAAAATCTGTCCGTAGGCACTGACAATCATAATATCAGCGTTTAGTGCTGCTAAACTTTTAATGAAAACCGGGTCTTGGATGTTTTGAGGTTGGCTTATAGGCAGATCAAGTGAAGTGGCTGCAATCTTAATTGGTGATTGCTGCATTTTTTTTCCTCTGCCTGCTGGACGATCAGGTTGTGTGATGACCAGACAAATATCATGAAGTTTTGTCAGTTCTTTAAGAACAGGAACTGAAAAATCAGGGCTTCCTGCAAAGATAATTTTCATCAGGATTTCTTTTTAATTTTGAGTTTTAAAATCTTCATTTCAAGCATTTTTCTTTTAAGGTGATTAAGTCGCTCCAAATATAAAACACCATTAAGGTGATCAATCTCATGTTGAATACATTTTGCCATAAAACCCTCTGCGCTCATTTGCTGTTCTTGGCCTGTGATATCTTGGTATTTAATTTTTATTCTACTGGCACGTGTTATTTTAGCGCTTACCCCTGAAACAGACATGCAACCCTCTTCTTCTTGATGAGAGCCTGATTTTTCTATAATTTCAGGATTAATAAGACAAAGAGGTTGATTTTTCATATCACTAAAATCGATAACCGTTATCTTCATTTCAATTCCAAGTTGGGTGGCAGCTAGAGCTGCACAGTTCTCTTGGGCATAGTGAGTTTCAAACATATTGCTTACAATTTCTTTAAGGTTTTCATCAAATACAGTTACTGTTTTTCCGGGTCGATTTAATAAGGGGTCAGGAAATTGTAAAAGCGGGTAGATTGCCATTTCGATTCTCAACTTTTCAGATTTTATTAGTGTATTATTAATTATTGGCCCATTCAATCATTTAAAAAGGGTTTTAGATTAGGATTACTCAACAGTGACACTTTTGGCCAAATTTCTAGGCTTGTCGGGGTTTAGTAAGAGAGTTTGACATGTATATAAGGCCAGAAGCTGCATGATGATGGTGCTTGCGATTGCAAAATTTAGCTCTGACTCACAGTGCTCTAAATAGATACCATTTTCCTGGGGTTGTAGTGGAATATCGCTGATGCAAAATACATGTCCATTTCTTGATTTGATTTCTTCAATATTTGATCTGGTTTTTTCTGGGCAGTGAAATTGGCTAATAAGTGCAATGGTGGGCATTTTTTCATCGATTAAAGCGATAGGACCATGTTTTAGCTCTCCAGCAGGATAAGCCTCAGCGTGGATATAAGTGATTTCTTTGAGTTTTAATGCACCTTCCATGGCCAGTGGGTAGCCAGCAAGTCTACCGATAAATAAAGCATTTTTGTATCTGGCCAGTTTCTGAGCAAAATTCAAAATATTTTCTTTTTGGGATAAGGCATATCTTCCAGAGGTGAGAATACTATTAAGTTTGCAATAGGGGGATTGATTAATATGGCTTTCAATGATTTGTGCCAATCTTATCAATGAGCTAGTGAAAGCCTTGGTGGATGCTACGCCAAATTCACGACCAGCATCAAGGGTGATTAAATGATCACATTCTCTTGCAATCGTGCTTGAGGGGACGTTACAAAGAGCGATCGTGGTTTGGACATGGGGTTTTGCATGACGCAGAGCACTGAGTGTATCTGCTGTTTCACCTGATTGTGATAATACAAGAAGTGTGGTGTTTGGGTGAAAGTGTTGTTGAAGATAACGATATTCACTGGCTCTTTCAACGCTGATTGAAAAGTTGGTATGTTTTAAAAACCAATATTTTGCAACCATCGCAGCATGATAACTGGTACCACAAGCAACAAGATGTAGGTGCTTTGTTTGACTCAGATTGGGAAAATTAATGGTTTTATTGAATTGGCCAGCGAAAATCTGAGGCTGCTGATCAATTTCTTGTTGCATAAAATCATGCTCGGGTTCATGGCCACTTGATTGCTCAGAAAGACTTTTGAAGTCTGGGCTTGAATGAATTAAGCATGAAATAGACTGCTTAGAAAGGGTTATGATCTCTGAGGGATTGGGGTAGGCAATTTCTTTTGCAAACGGGAGTAACGCATATTCATCTGAGGCAAATAATAGGTCATTTTCCGATTTCCCCAATGCGATTTGACGATCTTTGGTCAGTATGAAAATTTGATGGGGATTTTGTAGTGATAATAATGCAATTGCAAAGGATCCTTTCAGGTGCTCCTGAGCATCCTTTAATGCATTAAGCAGGGGTAATTTTTTCATAAGCATTGCAATATAACTGATTGCAATTTCAGAGTCAGTTTCTGAAATGGGGTAAATATTATGTTTTTGTAGTCTTGATTTAATGATTTGGCTATTTTCTATAATTCCATTGTGAACACCAATCAGTGACATGTCGTATGAATAATGAGGATGAGTGTTACTTTCAGAGACTTTCCCATGAGTGGCCCATCGTGTGTGAGCGATGACACAAGGGCTTTTTGCCTGATGGATATCAATCAGTGGAATCAAGTTATTACACCCACCAACTTGGCGGATACGATTGATTGTATTTCCAACAAAAAAAGCCATGCCAGCTGAGTCGTATCCACGATACTCAAGTCTTGATAATGCCTTGAGTGCTTTGGGTATATAATTTTCTTGGCCGATTGCTCCAAAAATGCCACACATAATAATACCTTGAAATAAGAAACAGAATGGCCTAATTATTGGTCAATGGCAAGAAATTTCCAGTGCTTAGTTTAGATTTAGACGGTTTCTTTTTGTTTGCTAATTTGTTTTGCTCTTGCAAAAACAAGGTGGTTTGCATCTACTGATTTTGTGATCGTGGATCCGGCGGCAATTAAGCAGTTTTCACCAATAGAGATAGGGGCTATTAGTGCAGTATTTGAGCCAATAAAGGCATTATCCTGTATTTGTGTAAGGTGTTTATGTTTTCCATCATAATTGCAAGTAATGGTGCCAGCTCCGATGTTGACAGATTTTCCAATAATGGCATTGCCAATGTAACTGAGATGTTTGGCTTTGCTGTTAGCTCCGATATCAGAGGACTTTGTTTCAACAAAATTGCCGATTACTGCACCTTTATGCAGTATGGTTTGTGTGCGAATATGCGCCATGGGGCCTACTTGGCAATTGGAGTGAATAATCGCCTCTTCAATGATACTTGAGGTCAAAATATTGACATTGTCACTAATTTTACTGCTTTTAATACAAACATTAGGCCCAATTAAGCAGTTTTGACCTATCTCAGTGTTTTCTATAATCACATTCGGCTCGATGATTGTGCCTGGTCCTATTTT
>VGUW01000012.1 GCA_016874185.1 Gammaproteobacteria bacterium | reverse complement strand
TTCGCCGACTTTCTTAGATCAACTGGCTCCAGTATTTTTATTCTTATTTAGTCCTTTTGACTATACAGTCAATCAGCTGCCAGCTGTTTTGGGAATCATTTCTGGTTTTTTGGCAAAGGAAATGGTGGTTGCAACCATGGGTGCTTATCATTCAGCAAGCATAGATCTGGTCATTCCTTTGAGTATTTTTGACTTTCTGGTTCAAATGTTGAATGCTGCTTTTACGCATTTGTACGATTTCTTTTTTTTATGGACAAGCCCCGAGTTAGCGTTGAATCAAATGAGTACTCAAAAAGCACATCTGATAGGAATTTTTGAAACCAGGGCTCAGGCATTATCATTTTTGGTGTTTGTGGGTTTGTATTTTCCATGTGTTTCAACCATTGCTGTTTTAAAAAGCATCGTAGGATCATATAAAGCATATGGGATTGTGGTTTGGTCAGTTTTCGTTGCTTACCTGATTGCTTGGATATTTTATGACTTGATGCATCACTTTGAGCATGTTTTATACGCGGGGGTGTTTTTCTTGGGATACATCTTATTTAATTTTATCAAACATAAGCGTTTATTGATGAGGAGCATATGAAGCAATTAACCCCGTTAACATTGAAGGCATTTTTGCTAAAAAACCCTCAAGTTACTGTTAGGCAAATCCAAATGTATTTTCAAGCTGACCAAACAATGCTTAGCTATCTGCTTGGTTTTTGGAAGGTCGCTGGTCAATTGGCTATTTATAATCAGTGCGGGGGATGTCAGGGCTGCCTGAAGCCAGAGAGTTTGGTTGAGAGTTTTTTTGATGAATGAATATAAAAAATGGTTGATGTATTTGGCATCGTTGTCGTTTGCAACAATGATCTCACGTATTTTGGGATTTATTAGAGAGTTGGTCTTTGCAATGATGTTTGGTGCCAGTGCTTTATTTGATGGTTATATCACAGCCTCAAGAATTCCAAGCATGTTAAGGCGACTGTTTGCAGAGGGGGCATTAACGCAGGCTTTTGTGCCTGTGATGATTCAAGTGCGAGAAAAGCAGCCTGCTGCATCCTTGCGTCAGTTCCAAAATGCAATGCTTGGAATACTATTGGCAGTAACGTTGTTGATTGCTGTTTTATTTGCGATGTTTCCGAAAGTGGCGATTTCAATTTATGCATTTGGTTTTGCTGAGGATGATCCACGGATAGAAATTGCTGCTGGTTTGTTACCAATTTTGGCATTTTTCCTACCTTTGATCTCAGCAATCAGTTTTTATGCAGCCCTATTGAACTCTCATCGGCACTTTTTTTTGGGAGGGTTATTGCCTGCGATTGGCAATATTGTTTTGATTGCTGCTTCACTTCAAGTAAGCTCAGTTGATGCCGGGATAGTCACGTTATCTTGGGCCTTGATTGTAGGGGCTGTGATTCAGCTCGTTTTGGTTAGTTTTCAAGCTTGGCGTCTATTTGGCGGCGCTTGGCCCACACTTCGTTTTTATCATCCAGCACTTCGTCAAGTATTTAAAATGTTGCTTGTGGGAATTTTTGCGCTTTCAGCGGTTCAGGTTAGTTTGTTTATCGATGGTAATTTGGCATCTTATTTGCCAGCTGGAAGTTTATCATGGCTTTATTATGCAGAGCGCCTCATTTACCTGCCCCTTGGTACAGTTGGGGTAAGTCTGGCCAGTGTCAGTTTACCACTATTGTCCGAAGCAATTGCTCGAAAAGACAATGGAGAGATTCAGAAGCAGCTTCATCGCTCTGTGCATATGGTTTTTTTGTTGGGGACGCCTGCAGCCATTGGTCTATTCTTTTTGGCAGAGCCAATAGTATCAGTTCTTTTTGAGCGCGGTGCTTTTACTAAATATGATGTAGCAATGAGTGCTTATGCACTGCGCTATTTTGCCTTAGGCCTGCCATTTATGATGATGATAAAGCTATGGGTTTCTGTAGCGTATTCGTATGGTAAAGTAAAAGCCACAGTGTGGGCAGCGTTTATTTCAATTGCTGTGAATGTCGTTATTGTAGTGATAACCATGCCTTATTTGGCGCATGGCTCTATTGGTTTGGCGGTATCTCTGAGTGCTTTTTTACAATCTGTTTATTTATATGCAGCGCTTAAGAAGACTGTCGGGATACCTTTGTTAGACCTTAAATTATTTTTAAATTTGATAGCACCAGTGAGCATTTTACTGCTGACGCTTTGGTGCTGCTTGATGGTCTATCATAACAATGTTTTCTTAGCTTGGGTTTGGTTAACTGGAACGATTTTTGTCTCAATAACTCTTTATTTTATAACATATTTTTATTCGGCACAAGCGCGATATTGATGTGTCTTGTTGCAATGTGCTAAGATGCGTGATGGTAAATAAAAAAGGCGCTCTTTTTGTTGTTTGAAGATGGGTCCGTGAAAGTATCTACGGAATTTAATTATAGCTCAAAAGTAACTCAAGGATCCAAGTACCCTTTGGGGAATACATGGCTTAGAATTGTTTTAGCCGCCATTACATTTTTAGCACAGGGGTATTTGTGTAGTCAGGTTATTTTCAAATTCGAATTTTTTGGGATTTTTGAATTTATTGGGTACATTTTTGACGGGGCTGCAAGTGTGAGTATGTTGTTAAAAGCAGCTCAGTTCTGTTTATTTTGTTTGATGTCGTTTGCTTTATTTATTTATTATTTTCAATCCACAAGTAGCCATATTATGAAGCAGCGTCTGAATGTGCTTCAGCTAAATTCAGCCGAGTCTAATCGAAAAAACTTGGAAATTGCAAAAAGAGTAACTTATAAGGTGACAAAGTTATTTGCTGCAAACGGGTTTATTCGAATTCATGATCTTGAGTCGCGAGTGGTTGGCCCTAAATCCGGCTCAACAAGATATCAAGAGATGACCGTTAATACTGCATTATTTCTTAATGCGCAAATTGAAATTCAGCGATTATTGCAGTTAATAGTGGCCCGTGATGATCAAGGTTATAAGAAATATGCTGAAGATTTAGGGTATAGCTTGGATGATGCTAGCCAATTAGTTCAAGGCCTTAGGGGTGACCAGGGTGATTTAGCAACGGTCCATGATAAAATACAGGAAGAATTGACGGCTTTTGTAAGAGCATGGGTTCATCCAAAAAGGGATGAGGCATTTTATACCTTTATGAAATCACAAGTTGACAGTGGGAAGACAACAGAAGGTTTTTTTAATGGGCATCATAACTATCGTGTTATTGACGCATGCACGCCAGGCTTACCAACCACTCCTATTCAAAAAGAAATTGCCAATTATTTTTTTTACATGCAGAGAAAATTATTTCGGCAGGCAACTTTGAATGATGGGGCTGTGATGTCTAAAGAAAAGTTCTTGGATAACGCTATAAATCTCGCAGCAAATTTTGAGCATGAGGTCATTAAAAAATTCCCTGCTAAACAATCCACATTTACTAAAATCTGGCAAACCATAGTCCTGAATTTGGGGGAAATAAATGCAGCAGCAAATGCAGTGATCTTCGGATGTGTGTGCTATGAATTGCTGGTTCAATTAAGCTGTCCTCAAGTCCTGCTTTATTCTCTTTTTATGGCAGCAATCAGTGCTGGATACTACATGTCAATTTCATTCACATTTCCAAATGTGAAGAAATTTATTAAGATTTTGCAGTATAAAAAGACGCCGATGCATTCAGATAATCATATGGCCAAATTTAATATTGCGCTGGGCTTTATGATCGGATTGACCAGTGGCGTATTTTGCTATAGCAAGGTTATTAAATTATTAACGGACGCTAGAAGTCCAATATATCTTTTAATAAAATACCTTAATTTTCAAGCATTTTACTTGGCTCACATTGGCACAATTTGTTGGATGATCGGGTCTTTGCTTGCGGTTGTGACTTTTATTTTTGCAGCCATGTTGTATATGAACCAATGCTTAAAATCACAACGTTCCTCTTATGATCGTAGTCAGTGCGGTGATTGGGCTGGTCGAATATCAAATATACCGTGGGGCAGAGGTAAGCAGGAGTTCTTAGTTATTAGCGCCCTAATTCAAGCAGCAATTTTTAAAAAATCATTATTCGCATTGCCGCTTTTAAAATTTTTGGGTTGTTTGCGTTGGCTAATTATAGCTGGGGTGGCATTTGTATGGAGGCAATTATTTAACAACGCTTATGAGAAAATGGTACTAGGATCAGGTTTTGCCAGCTTGATGAGCGTAAACAACTTAGAGTCTTATTCAAGTGATTTTTTTAGGATAGGGGTGAAATCGGAGGTTGCTGTTTCTGATTGGCTGCCTGACCTTAAGGGCTCACCGTATCAGGCTCAAATTTAAAAAGCAGCAGGTGTTGCATGAGAACGGCAACTGTTAATGGGCCAACTCCACCGGGTACGGGCGTGATTGCGGCTACTTTCTCTCTCACCTCAGGGCAATCAATATCACCGCTAACAGAGGCCTTTTGAATGTGAATGCCAATGTCAAAAATGACCTGGTGCGATCTTAGCCAATCATGGGGGATTAAATTTTGTTTTCCTGTGGCGCTAATGATAATGTCTGATTCCTCAGTCACATTTTGTAGACAAGATGTGTATTTATTACAAACGGTGATGGTTGCTTTGTTCAGTAAACACCAGAAAGCAGCTGGTTTCCCAACCAAATTGGAGTCGCCAAGAATTAGAACTCGCTTGCTTTTGATGTCAATATCATAGTGCTGGCATATGAGTTCGATGGCTTTTGCTGTGCCAGGGTAAATTCTTCCAGCGCCTGTAAAGAACGCCCCCATGTTTACAGGGTTAAGGCAGTCAATGTCCTTGTGTGGCGCGATGTGTTTTGTGATTTCCCATGCGTGAAGCCTGTTTGGTAGGGGAAGTTGCAAAATGATCCCTGTTATTTCTTGATTTTTATTGAGTTGAGTGATGGTCAAAATAATATCATGTTTTGTGCTGTTTATATCAAGATGAACCAGTGAGAATTGGTATCCCAGTTTTAGGGCCTGCTTTCTTTTGTGCTCAATGAATCTGAGTGAGGCTGCTTCATGGCCGACAAGAATGGCGGCAAGGTGAACAATCTGTCTTTGCTCAATGGGGTATGACATGATATTATCATAAATTTTTTGGCAAATGGCGTCAGTTTTCAGAAGTTGCATAAGCAGTTTTTGTGAGTGAATTGTCTTTAAGGGTAGATCGAAGTTATTTAAAAATCAAACCTTTTTAGCGCAGGGCTTGATTTTCAAAGTTGCAGGAATTAACTTATTATAAAGGGGGCTCATAAATGTCTAAGTTTGGTTTTAAAAAGAGGGTTAAATCACTTTTTAACATAGGAAAGTGGATCGGTGTTAAATCAATACGTGAGAATGGGCAGTTAATACACTCCTTGGTCAACATTTTAATCAGAAAGTCTGATAAAAGTGTTAAACATCGAAGTTTTGAAGAAGCTGCTCAGTATTTTCAATTGGATGATGAGACAATTAAGCAAAGGCAGAATCATTTTAAGCATATGTCCTGGATATATGGTATAATACTGGTTTTTGGCCTATGCTATGAATGCTTATTGGCCTGGCAACAGAAGTGGGGAGCCTTGGTCATGATGACGTCATTTAATTTTATGATTTTTGCTTTCTTTTTTAGGGAAAGCTTTTGGTATCTTCAAATGAGAGAGCGTCAGTTGGGTCTGACATTCAAAGATTGGTTGACAAGGATGTAGATGAGTGGAAAGAGCCATTTTATGTTTGTTAGCCTTATTCCCAATATTGTCTCAGGCTGTATCACTGGATAATATTTCCTTCACGCCTGGAGCAGGAGATCTCTCCATGAGCTATCTGGGCTTGATTTTTGGCAGTGTGCCAGGATCAGGTCTTGCTTCAGGTACCAATCAGCTTATTGGTCAAATTTTTACGGTTTTTAATACCGGCGTTTTAGTCATGACGATGGGAATTGTTGGCTATACTGTCTTCACAACTACGGTTGGAGTTTCTCAAGAGGGTTCTGGTGCCTTTCAAACAAAAATTTCTCCCTGGGTTACTTTGCGAATTACAGCCGGTTCATCTCTTTTAATTCCCTCTTTTTCTGGGTATTCGGCGATTCAGGTGCTGGTCATGACCATTGTCGTAAAAAGCATTGGTTTTGCCAATCTTATCTGGTCTGAGATCATTGATTACGTTGCTTCGGATCGAGCAATTATTGTGGGTGGGGCGCAATCTTCCTCAATTCCGTTATCAACAAGAACCACCAATACCATCAGTAATTTAAAATCGATTAATTTGACGGATTTGTCTGCGGTCAGTTACTGTGTTTGGGCCTTTAATAAATTGTCAGATGGGCCTAAGGGCCCGGATTATCAGGTGGATACTAATACAAACACCATTACAATAAATGCTTACTTAAAATCAAGCACTGGAAATTCATATGCATTAGTTCCCTGTGGGACAATTTCAACAACTCAACCAAATACGCTTAATTCATTAAGAATTGGAGTAGACACTATTGTTATGACTGCAATTTCACAGTTGAATCTAAACAATAATGCCTTGGCTTGTAATAATGGACAGTGCTTTAATACAGTAAATTTTTATTATACAGCGTGGTCGATTTTGTATGCGCAGGCAGGTTCGGTCACATTTACCCCGACCTCAAGTAATCAAGCTTGGGCAAATGAGGCCAAGAACAGAGGCTGGATTACAGCAGCGGCCTATTATTCGAAGTTAGTGAGTTTGGAGAAAAGTACATCACCCACAGATAGCCTACCAGGGTATGAGGCAAATACTAATTATGCTCCTAGAATTACAATTACTAAGAATTTAAGTCAGCTGCCTCAAGCCTATCAAACCAATGCAAATACATTTAATACCGCAGCTCAAGTTGCAGGTTACAATACGTTTATCGATAATTCTATGCCTATTGGGACGCAAACAACAAGCACAAGTACAGACCCCAGTGGTCCAGCCGCTCAAATTGCATCTGCAATTTTAAATGGGTATGGAAAAACCTTTGGAGAGTCCTGGTCAAACGGCCCAATTGGTTTATCTAATTTGGGGGTGGCAGGTACAGGTGCTCCCGGCTTGTTTGGGGGAAGGCCCTATTTTGCTTTTGATCACATGGTGGTTTTGACCAATACAGTTGTGACAAAACTCACGGGTTGCTCAGTAGCCAAATGTAGCGGTAGCGGTAGTTTTGATCAAGTAGGATGTACACTTTTAGAAAAAAGCCAAAGCAGCTGTGATGGCGAGTATATGAAAAATAACGGATTTTTAGGAATGCTGTACAAACAGCAGCAAGGGTTTGCTTTTGATCCGTTGGATCAAATGAGAAGTTTAGGGGTGGTGATGATCCAGGCAGCAGTCAATTACTGGAAGACCACGCTGGATGTGATGTATCAAAAAACAGTGTATTTGGCCTGGGCGACTTTTGGTGTTCGAATTGCTATCAACTTGCCATCTACCATTCTTACTGCTGCATTGTATGGCTGGGGCCCTGGTTTTGCGGTAGTGGCTCAAGGTGTCCAAAGTGCATTGAATGCGATGTTAGATGTCATTACACAATTGATTAAAGCGGCCTTTGAAGTTTATGTCCCATTTGGAACAGCCTTAGCCACTGCCTTTTTCTCAATGGGGGTGGTGTTGGGCATTTATTTACCATTTATGCCGTACTTGTTGTATATATTTGGTGCTGTTGGTTGGTTAATTGGCGTTGCTGAATCGTTGGTTGCTGCCCCTTTGGTTGCGATGGGGGTGACTCATCCTGAGGGTCATGATTTGCTGGGTAAGGCTGAGCAGTCCTTGATGCTTTTGCTTGGAATTTTCGTTCGTCCTGCCACAATGTTGATTGGTTTTATCTTTGCGATTAATTTAGCGTCAGTTGCTGTTAGCTTACTAAATATTGGCTTTATGAATGTATTTATTGATTTTATGAAGAGTGCATCGAGTGACCCGTTGGTGATTAGTATTAATTTAGTTGGTACGATGTTGGTATACACCTATGTCATGATGAGTGTTTTGGATCAAGCATACTCATTAATTTATCAAATACCGGATCGGATTCTTCGATGGATCGGTGGTCCAGCAGACAGTCCAGGCGCAGGCGCTGCTCAAGCGGCCAGAGAGGTTAAACAGCAAACACAGTCAGCTGGCTCTCAGGCCGGTCAGGGTGCTGGTCAGTCGATGCGGGCGCCAAGTATTCCAGTGGATAGCAGTGCTGGAAGTGGTAATGCAAAGGATCTCTATCAAGCCTTTAAAGAAAACAATGATAGTAAAAATGGGCAAAGCAGCATAACATCAAATTCAAAAAATTCAAATGAGCAAGCACCCTGATCATGATAAGAAAATTAAGCTTTTTTGTTTGTTCTTTTTTGTTAATATCTTTGAATGTTTTTGCTGATGATGGATTTGTTGAAAATATAAAGAATTTTATTTCGCTACCATCTGTAACATTGACTCAAAATTTTGCCATTCATAGTTTAGGGACACTGTTTGGGTCTAAGATTACTGGGGCTGATATAGTAGGATCGCCGATTATTTCAAGAATTTTTGAGATATTTAATATAGGAATTATAAGTATTGTTGCTCTTTTACTGTCTTATACAACCTCAACAACGATATTAAATACAGCGGGCGAAGGTTCATTTATGGGCCAGAAGATGCAGTCCAGTTATTTTTTTACAGTCATGCGCATTTCCCTTGGTTCAGCAGCATTGTTTCCAGCAGTAGGTGGCTATTCACTGATGCAGGTGATGCTGATGAGCACCATCGTTCAGGGCTCTAGTTTTGCAGATATTTTATGGCAAAGCATTGTTAATTATACCAATGCAGGCACTGGCCTTCTATCAATACCTGCAGGATATGATGTGAGCAGTAAGCCTGATTATATCGCTCAGTTTATGAAAACCAGCTCTGCGAATCAAGTGACAAATGCAGGTGTTTATAACAGCAGCATGGGCTTAAGTTATCAAGGGTTCTTAGACATCTATAATGGATTGGTATGTCATCAAGTTAAAAATGTGGGCGCAGTTATTTTGCCCTCAGTGAGCTTTAATTCATCTGGGGTATTAACAATCCCCAATTGTATGACTGCCAATGTCTCTAGGGACTATGTTAATATTGCAAATAGTACTTTGAGCGTATTAATGGCAATTTCTTATAATTATAAAGCCGTTTATAATACTGATACATTTAGTTCGAATACCGGGGTGGTTAGTTCAGTCATACAATTGCTAGCACAACAGGCAAGCATATTCTCAAATGGCGTTGAAACTTTCCAAGCACTAAAGTATGCGGGGACAATTAATACAAGCAAAATAATTAATAAATATGGCTGGATGAATGCAGGGTCACATTACATTCAGATTGAGGATATGGCGGGCGTTGAGAGCTCTTTTAGGTTAAGTCCTTTCACAGTTCAGGTTACTCTTGACTCTAAGGCAGATTACGGCTCTTTTCGAATACTGCCGACTCCTACTCAAACAAGCAATATGCTGGCTTTATATGCCAGACCAACAGCAGCGTCTGGGGTTTCTATTTCCAGCGATGCTACCAACTTGGGCAATTACATCGATCAGACTGTCAATGCCATGTTCCCTGGAAATGCACCAACTGCAAGCCAAATAGCCAGTCATACCCCCAGTGTTGGTATGGCATTATCGCCAATGTCCTCCTATGGTCCAATCAATGAAAACTATGCTTTTTTGATAAAGAATTCAATCAATTCTTGGAAAGAAACATTTGTAAATAATCCTGGAAGGTTATATAAGATGCCAATTACTCGAATGCGAGTGTTTGGAAATAATTTGATTGAGTATTCTGTTCAATTCTTTGAGGCCATGACCAGTGACGTTTTTAGTCTTGCAATTGCTTCAAGTTATACAATGATGATGTCAACATTTGTTGCCTCAACGGTTGGTAACATCATATCAGCGATTGGTGCCAGATTAAGTATCACAGGTAACAACATGCTGATGTCATGTTTTGGTGCCCGTCCATTGCCATTTTTAGGAGGAATGCCTTGTATCATTATTTTGATTATCTTTTTCCCATTATTGTTATCCGCAATCATAGGGACGATTGTTAGTGCAATTGGAACTGGAATGATGTTTGCAGGGGTTGCATTTTCACTGCTTCCTCCTTTGCTACACACCTTGTTTATGATTTCTATTCAAAATAAGTTAGTCTATGTATCATTGGCCATGGCAATTGCAGCTCCATTGATGGCATTGGGTGGGAGTATCGCGTTTTATGTGCCGTATGTTCCTGTATTGGCATATACATTGGCAACGATCACCTGGATCATCTCTGTGGTTGAGGTCATGGTGGCAGTACCTATTATTATGCTGGGAGTTACCTATCCACAAGGACATGATCTACTTGGGAAAGCAGAGCAGGGAGCAATGTTGTTTTTTAGTGTATTTTTGAGGCCCTCCCTCATTGTGATTGGATTTATGTTTTCGGTGATGACAGTTGGTGTCATGATGATCATTGCCAGTGTAACCATTCATCCCGTGATGCTGCAGTTATTTCAAAATGTTGGTGGCATGGCTGAGATTGGGGGTGTCACAAAAGTCGTTTTCATCTTAATGACCATGATTGTCTATGCAATAATGCTTCTGAACAGTGTAGATTATGCATTTGGCTTTGTTTTCAAGCTACCTGCAACTGTCATGAAGTGGATTGGATTGCCAGAAATTCAGGCGCAAGAGGAACAATACATGCAAGAAATCCGTCAGGGTAGCTCAGGCACAGCGTCTGAACTATCCAATGCGGCTGGTGGCATGACCTCAGGTCTGCAGGATAAAGCGATTGGTCTTCAAAAGAAGGTGTAATTTGATGAGAAAAGCAGTTTGGACAGCATTACTTGCATTACCTTTGATGGTGCATGCTGTTGACTCTACTGAAAACCTGCTTTTTGGGAATAATGTACTTTCTGTTCTTATTTATAGTCCTGCATATGACATTTCTCTTAAATATTTAAAGCTTCTTTTTGGCGGTGAAATTGGTTTAGATGTGGCTGGTGGTGGCAATGGGTATATTGGCAACATATTTGCATACTTTAACTCAGGTCTTCTGTTTATTATATTTGGCTATGCAGGCTTCACAACATTTGAAGCGACTATGCTTGCTAGTACTGAAGGAACAATGCTTAGAAGGAAAATAAAGCCTTTGGTGATGCTGAGAGTTGCATCTGGAATTATGCTAGTTGCCCCGATGCAAAGTGGATATTGTTTGGCCCAGAAATTCTTGATTCAAATCGTGCTGCTGGGTGTTGGTATTGCCAATGGAGCATGGATGCAGGCTGTCAAATATGCAGATGCATTTAATGGATCAGCATATATTAGCTCTCCGGCCAGCAAGTACGCTGATGTGGGTCATATTGCCCAACAGATCATGCTTAAAGTTTATGCGTCTAATTATTGTATGCAAAAAGACTATGATGATGAGAAATTGGTTAACCCTAATCTCTCACGCTCTGGATGGTCAATGAGAACAGGTACTGAGTGTGGCGGTGATCAGTACACGGTATGTTTTGGTGATTCAAGAAATAAAACAAAATGCGGCTCTTACAGAAGCAGCAGCAGTGATATCAGTGTGAAAGCAGCAGTACAACAGAGTATTCTTCAGGCAGGGCGGGTACTTCAGGGAGTGGTGATTAATCAGCGAATTTTAGAAGAGGCAAAAAGGGCGGGCTCTATTACCAGTGACGGATGTGATGGAACTACAGTGGCAACGGCATGCGTGCCTGCGGTATTAATCGTTGATGTTGCCAATAATTTTTATACCAATATTCTAGCGTATCGAGTTTTGCCTGCTGCAGGCATTCAATCAATTGTTAGTCAAAATCCTTATGGGCAGGGCAGCGCCCTGCAAAAAGGTTGGGCTATGGCAGGAAGCTATTTCAATAATCTGGCAACTGGCAAAGCATCAGGCGTTTTTCAAGCAGGCGGGAGTAGTCAATCAATTGATATGAAACCTTTATCTAGCTTTATGGCAGAGGTAGATTCTGCAGAGTCAATAAAATATGATGCTCAAAATATAGCAAGCAGGGTTTCATCAATAATCCTTGGAAACCAAAGCTCGGATAAACCTATTAATTTCCAAGCACCTGGGTATGAAGATACTGCAATTGCAGCATCAATTGTAAAGATGATGAAGATGGTGATTACACCGGACACATTTGTTGATGATATAGAATCAAAGTATAATGTGGTTGGATTTTTCTTAAGTTATATTAATTTATCAGTTGGATTTAAAAACATATATGCACTGCTGACAAATTCAGTTCAAGCCTTTACCGGGATTCAGATTTTAAATACAGACAGCTGGGATAATTTGGTTACAAACATGGGGTCATGGAATTCAAATAAATATAATTCCACCTGTTTTTCAACTTTACAGCAACCTAGCTGCGCTGGTAATTCTGCATTGTGTATGCATAATATCTTCTCTGATAGTACTAACAAATGTTTGCAAGTTAATGGTGTGGGCCTGGTATCTCAAATGAAAAGACGCTGGGAGATTGATAACTTAGATTCAACTCAAAATAAATCACTGATTCCAATTAATCCTTTTTTTGCAATGGTCAAGATTGGAAATTCATTGGTGAATTATGCCGCTAATTATTGGAATACGGCAACTTCAGAAACTACAAAACAATTGGTTACACTTTCCTGGGTTTTATATGGTGCAAAGGTTGCTACTTTGGCAATTGCTTTGGGTGTTGCGCCGGTGTTGTGTATGAACCTTCAGTGGTGTTATGAGGTTTCAATGATTGCAGCAATCACTGCATCTGTAATTTTTCAGGCATTAGGTAACTTATTTAGCACTGCCAATTATATCATTGATCTGCCTTCAGGGATTGGTAATGCAGTCGCCATGATTGTGTATTCCTTGGGCAATTTTCTTGGATTTTTCTTGCCATTTTTACCGATGATTGTATTTACAATGGCGGTTATTGGCTGGTTGATTTTAGTCATAGAAGCAATGGTTGCAACCCCGTTGGTAGCGCTTGGATTAACAAGCCCTAAAGGGCATGACTTTTTGGGTCAAGCGCAGCAGTCCATTATGATGTATGTTTCTACATGTATGCGACCAGTTTTAATTATCATCTCTTTCTTTATTGTGATTAATATCATTTTTGTCAGTTTTGAGTTTTTAAATTACGTATATTTAATGGCTTTAAGCAATCTAATTAATTTTAAAGTAGCGCTGCCAAGTTTTAATTTAATTGTGATATTTGCTTCAATGGTTGTGTATGCTTATTTTTGCTTTATGTTGTTAACAACTGTCTTGGAGACAATTAATGAGATCCCAGATAAGGTCTCAAGATGGATTGGTGGAACGATGCTCAGTCCCGGCGGTAACATTCATCAGATTGTATCTGAAACTAAAGGGGGCTTTGCTGGCTCAGCTCAATCAGCTGGCTCAGGCGCACAACAAATGGCTGCAGGTGCGGTTAGCCATGCTGCTCGCGTAGCTCAGTCAGGGGCTGATAGAATGGATATGGCAACAAGGCCAATGATTGAAATGGTAAAATCATTTGACAGTCGTTTTAAAGACAAGACTCCAATGATAGATGCTGATGATGAAAATGATGAAAAAGCCAAAGCACAAGAAAATCCACCAGTACCAGCGGCTGCCGCTGCTTCCGCTAATCAAAGCGGAGCAGTAGAACCTAGGCAGGGGGGCGCCGCTGCAGCGGGAGAACATGGGCGGGATGAACCAGCTGCAGGAGATGGGCAGGGGGGCGCCGCTGCACCGAGAGAACCTGGGCGGGACCCAGCTGCAGGAGAAGCTGGGCAGGGGGGCGCAGCTGCAGGAGAACGGCCAAATGGCGCTGGAGGTCAATAAATATATCTAAAGCCCGTGCTAATTAATATTGCCGATGAAATAAATTACTGATTAATAGAAAGGACTAATCCTGATCTTTAAAGCGCCTGCTTAAACGCTCAAAAACCTGCTCAGATAATCTGCCCATTTCAAGAAATCTTTTAGCATCATCCAGCAGGGTGAGTTTTTTGGCAACAACAATTTCTCGTGTTGCTTTTGTAACTTCGTTGGGGTCAAATTTAAGAAGATGATCACGGATTTCATCATTAAAAATAAGGTATTCTCTCAGTGCAATTTGCTTGTTGTCCGTGCTGGGCACTAGCTTTTGCCAAATGATCATGCGCAGTGTTTCAATAATATCAATGGTTTTGCCGCGTCTTTCATCAGGACCGAAGCTCCCAACTAGCCTTCTCATAGTTTCAGCAACACCATTGCTATGAAGTGTGGTATATACAGGGTGACCTGTCATTGCAGCTTCAAGTACAGCGTTAATTGTCTCATAGTCTCGGGATTCGCCAACCAGAATTAGTCTTGGTTTTCGTCGCAGCGCATTTCTAACACCGGCTGCAAACGACGGTAGATGCTTTGGAATTTCAGATTGTGAAATGATGGAGCTAACCACATCAAGGTTGTCATAGACAAATTCAATGGGGGATTCATAGGTTAATATTTTTCTATTGGCATCTGGTTTTTCAGCGATATAACGAATGATGGCAGATAATAAGGTGCTTTTTCCTGATCCTGTTGCGCCTGTGACATAAATTACACCATCTTCAGGAGCTATGTCATTTAAAATATCCTCTTGTAACCCCAAATTGGCCAACAACGGTGGATCAGTTGGGATAGTTCTGAGTGTAATTTGGATGCCTGAATGCCCTTCAACCAAACAACCGGTAGCGTTGACTCGGTAACGAAAGCGTTCGATCCGATTTGGTTTGAATTCATAATTTGAATCAATATCTTCACCACTTAGTATGCGTGTGGTACCGTTGGAGCCGTAAATAAAATTGAGAATTTCCCCGACCTCAATATTATTGAGTTTACGTCGAGTGATTTGCATCAATTTTCCATAAATTTCAGCAATAATCGGCTCATTGGTTTGTATCGTAATATCTGAGACATTAAATTTCTGACAATGTTCAAGCAACGTATTAATGTCAGCACCTGTAAACCTTAATGGCTCATTAGACATTTTATATTGTTGTAAATCAGTGCTCATATAAAATTCCCATTATATTTCCTTCTAAGGAAGGTGGTTTATCAACTCTTTGGGGCTGTTGAGCCATTTTTACGGGGTTGTTTCTCAATTTCAAGCGCTGAAATAACGGGATTCCAATGATCGGGATTTTTTATATTTAATTTGGACAATGCAGTGATTCGAAGCACCTGATCGCCAATGCGCATTGTGTTTTCATCACCGGTAATCCCCAGTTTTGTGCTGGTTGTGACCGGTGAGCTAATCATGTTTTGGGCGTAAAGAGTATAATAAGCAGTCATGCCAATAAAATCACGATTTAAGTATCTTAGGGCAACTGAAAAGTTGTCTTTGGCTTGAGCAACGCCTTGTTTCCAGCCCTCCTCAACCTCTGACTGCCAAATGGCAAGTTCTTCTTTACTTTGAGGGACAAGAGCCAGTGGGGGTGGTTTTGGTTTTTCGTAGCTGATGTCGATATAATCATGCCATGTGGGGGCATTAGAGACAAAACGAGCCTGGCGGATGATTTTAACTTCTTTGTCAGCCAGTCTTACTTCTTTTGCATTGGCAATGTTATAAGTAAGGTAGCTTTCTTCTATCACAGGTGGTAGTACTTTGCCGTACATGAGCAAAAAGTTAAAGTCATAAATAGTATCAAGCTCTCTGGAATAGTGGTTCAGGGTGTCGGCTATTTTCTGGGATTGCCATTTAAGTCCGCTTTGGGCCCCGTAGCTTAGGGCGACTTTTCGAATGGCATCTTTGTGAATTTCGACGCCATCTTGAAGCTCGTCCGAGCCTGAGCAACCAAATAGTACCAAGCTTGTGCATGCAAGGAGCAGGCTCTTTTTGTTACTAAACATGATGGTATCCTTTATTAAATCTCAAGGTAGCGAATTTGTACAGCCCCAGACTTAGTAATTTCTACTATGGCATGGTTTTGTGCTTGATAGGCAATGTTTTCAATCGCATCAGCAAGTGTGCTGTCTTCATATTTGACTGATACGATGATAGGAGTTCCTGTTGGTTTTCCCATTTTCTTAAATTGCAGATTAGCGTTTTTGGCAATCTTTTGAAGTAGCGGCTCAATTGGTCCGATATAGTTTAGGCTAATGGATCCCTTGACATTTGATTTAATAACTTTTTGGGGAGTTTTGTAGTAATCAGGATGCTGGGAGGATTGAACTTTTGCAAGCTTAGCAAGAGCATTTGTTGCTGCTTTAGTAGCTTGAGCTATTTGATAAGATGCGTCCTCGCTGTCTGAGGTTACAGGTGCCTTGATGACAATTGATTTTAACAATGGATCATCATTGTCTTTTTGTTCAGCGCTGTCTGAGCAACCGGTCAAAGAAACAATTGCTGCTAGCATTGAAAGGACCAACCAAGAATTTTGCATATACACGGTTCCTTATGTCTATCTATAATGAATCATTTTTCCAGCATCAGTGTCAAGTTTTCTTTTGCTGACATCAATATTTTGTTGCTTGAATTAATGCCTTTTTGGATGGGGGGCCAATTGTTATTTGGCCATGGATTTGATTTGCGAATGCAGTGAATGCATTTGCTTGCAGTCTGATTTAATGAGTAATGCTTTGGCAGATGCAGCCAGTGCCTCTTCATGATTTTTTTGTATGAACTGTAGCTGGGCCATTTCTTTGTGATAAAAGTAATCCTTCGGGTTTGAAAGAGAGTATGTTCTCATTAGGGCCTCTGAGGAGCTGATGTCATTCATGATGCGATAACAGCTTGAGATGGCAGGAATTAATCGATCATTTTGGCTGAAATGCTGTGTTTTTACTTTGGATAGAATGCGCCGAACATCTTGGTGGAGAAGATGATTGCTAATGTGAATATGATGGTATAAGTTTTGGGTGCAATTTAAAAACAAATAGGGGTCGTGGTTGTATTGAATGAGAAGCCGTTTGATGAGTGGGTAAGAAAGTTTCGATTGTTCAAGTGCAAGTTCACGGTTAATAAGGGCATAATCATAGATTGTGTTTTGTTGGTGCGCCATCCAGGCATTGTTAATGGTGCGTGTTTCGTTCTTGGCAAATCCCCAGCCAAGCAGGCCGGTTGATATGTTCAGATCAAATGTAGGATCAACAGGGGTTTCAAGCAAGAAGTCTGGCTGAAATAAATGTCGGATTGCGTGAGTATTAACTGTGCATGATACAGAGCCTTCCTTTTGAAGGCCAAAGCCGTCTTGATAGCTAAGGGCATTTGGGCTTTGGCATGTTTTGTCATTGAAAAGTATGATGGCTTTGGGGTGATGTTTTTTTATTTGAGCTAGCGCGTTTAGAGCGCCAACAGGGATGGTTAACTGCTGAGCTGACTCCCAGTGAGATTTGATGTAATCTTCGATGAGTGGATGGATGGGTCTTTTTTCAGTGCGAAATGGCAGCTTGTGATGAGAGCTCAGGTGAATCAGATCATGATCAGCAGAGTTTTTTGCATCGCAAGTTAAGACGGTTTGGATATTATTGTTTGCGAGCTTAATAAAGCCATCATGTGGCAATGTGTCAAACACATAATTGAAAATAAAGATAGGAAATGAGCTGGCTTTGACGGGGATGGGTTGGTAATTTAGGCAGTCAAGTTGATGGAAGTGGATATAGGCATAACGCCAGTTGTTAAAGTCCTGCAGGGACTCAAGTTTTTGTAGGTTGATTTTAGTGTAGTCAGTGCACAGAAATTCAAATGGCTTCTGTCTGTGCTTGCAGAAATGATAGGCGAATTCTCCAATGCCACTGCCTATTTCAATAACGGGGGACTCAGGTGAAATTGATTCGCAAATGTCGGCCATTTTTTTTGCAATAAAAGCATTATTAGTCACCGTATGGGGTGTTTCTTGCCATATCGATTTATCTTGAGTTTTGTAATAATTTGCCTGATTCTGCCAAAAAGCGGACAGGCTTAGGGGCTTCCATTGTTCCATGCTTGGTCTCAATTAGCTGATGTTTTCAATTTCATATTGCCAAAAAAAACCAGTTTCTGCTACAATCTTAAAGGATTATTTGGAGCAAAGTGATGGCAGATATGCCACAAGGCTCGTGGCGAGACTCAGCCAGGCCGGCAAAGTTTTTCATATTTAACTATGTGACTGTTTTTCCAGTGCTGTGGTTTTTGTTTAATTTAAGCTGGATGAATCTTTTCATCATTATCTTTGTGATCAGTGTTCTGATGATTCTGGATTATTATGGGTTGCCTCCACATATTTTTGCGCGGTTCTTAAGGGGCGTTATTTCTGGTAGGCGAAAGATTTCAAGTCCATGGTGGGTGTGATGATGGATGTCAAAAAATTGGGAGAGCTGTTTCAGTCAATCTCAAAAAAACAGGGCTGGGTGTTTCAGCTTAAAGGAAAAGTGCTTACGGTGGAGGAGATATTTTCCTTTAATGGGATGCTTCCAGCGATGGCAAAACGAGCTGATCAGCTGTCATTGCTTTGTCTTGGCTATGGTATCGGCGTTGAATTTGAAGACTCGGATGCAAGCATATTGGGCTATCAATTAAAATTGAAAGACAATTCCAATGACCTTGTGCGCTTGGCCTGTATCTTTGATGTTGTTAATGAAATGGCGAAGACCTCAGCGACAGGAAAGATTGTTGTTGATGAGTTGCTGTACGAGTAATTGACTTTTGAAGGGCAGTTGTAGTAATATGGACTCAAATTAATAGTATTTTTTATGGCAATATACACAGGATACAGTCAAGCAAAACAGGCTCTTGCAGATGAGCTCAGGGCTTCCATAGCCTCCCTAGAGAATGCCATTAAGTGCAGTGGCAAGGGGGTTACCTTGTTTGCACCTCAGGATCTACAGGAGGCGTTAGACAGTCTTCATGCCATGAAAGAGTTTGTGAATAAAAATCAAGTATCAGACTTACCTAACCCATAATGACAAAATTGAAAACTGATCCCCGGCTTGCAGAACTTCGTGCTCGAATTGCTGACACTGTTGCTGGAGCTCATTGGCAAAAAAGTCGATTTCTTTCTGCAATCCAAAGAAGGTTTTTGCGGATTATTGAAAAAATTGATCTAACAATCTCTGGGCAGGGGCCTGAAGCCGGGCCTGTAAATCATGGTCAAAAGATTCTGGTTTATATACCACTGTTCCATCGCAGAGGTCTTTCCCTGTCTGACTGGGAGGGGGTAATGCTTTCATTTGAATCGATTGCCCCAACAAGGCAGGTGTTTGTTGATGAGAAGCTTGTGCTGTCACATATCGGCCATGGTATTGACAGATGTCAAAATGCCTATGTCGAACTGGCGGTCACCGACGATTTATTTTTGACTGCCAGCTCAACAATCTCTCAGACTATTTTTCAATCCCGGGCTGTGGTTTTAAAAACCGAGGCATTTAACGCTTTAAATGTTCGTCGATTTATTCATATGGGCCAGTCATATTCATGGATGGATGGTTCGTTGCACAAGATCATTGATCAATAATTGAAAAATCTTTATGATAGGTCTATACTGGGGTGTAGTTTTAGCAAGGAAGGCTTTTCATGAAAGGTGGTGGGCAGCAGCCGGTTGCAAGTCCGGAGACAACGTTTTTCTTTCTGGGATTAATGATTGTAGGGTTGCTAGCAATGGCATGGTTTTATCATCATGCTGAGATAGTTCAATTCTTTTTTACTGCCAGGAGTTATGAGCTTGCACTACTTTATGAGATTTTCGATCCAATCTATGATTTTTTTGTCGATTTAAACATTAGTATTCCGAGCCCTCAGTATTATCAGGATCTTCAGACAGGACTGTTGAGTCAGGACTATACGCAAATTGAATTCTCAGACTTTAAAGCATTGATGCATGAAAGTGGATGGGCTTTTGTGTACCCCTCTGGATTTCTTGCATTGGTGTATTCCATCTATTTGATATTTTTTAAGAGCAGGACTCGATTAAAAGCCACCTATACAATGAAGACACTCAGCGACTTAGAATCGAAAAACTGGCCACTCATTATGCCTGTCTTAGATAAGAACTTAGTTAAAGAGAGTCTTGAGGAAGGCCAATGGCGCATGGCGGACTCTCCGATTAAATTTGCTGAGCGCTACAAGATGGTTAAATCAGTTTATGAGCGTGGAAATCATATTGCCAAATTGGATCGGGCAAGAGCTGAGGTGGTTATGGCAATGCAAATGGGTCCTTTATGGACGGGGTTGGAGCCATTGCCAGGATATGTGAGAGCGCTGTTTGCTATTTTTGCAGCAAAGGCCGAAAATGATTCAAAAGGAGCCCGTGCGTTACTGAATCAGATTGCAAATTCAAGTAAGTCAGGCAAGCTTAATTTTGGGGGGACACAGGAGTTATTAATCAAGCATGTTCGTAGTCCCAAGGTGGGTAGGGCAGTTGGTCCGCATGCATATTTATTAACTGTTATGGCTTCTATGCTTGAGCTGGCTAGAACAGATGGGGTTCTTGCCAGTTCGGAGTTTTTATGGCTAAAGCTGCTTGATCGTCGAATGTGGTATATGCTTAACTGCGTGGGTCGACAAACGCCATTTACTGAGGTTTCAGGTCCATATTCTCACTGGATCGTAGAAAAACGATTACGTAGACCGCTTAAAGTACCAATGGTCGGGCAGGCAGTCAACGCTCTTGACGCCGCCCTGTCTGAAATTATCTATAACCCGGGGGGATGAGATGAGAGGTATTGATAAATCACAAGAACAAAAGATATCCGCCCTCTTACGGGATACTCGGACGACCGGTCAGAAAATATCTGGATTCTTTGATAAGCCCAAGGGTGTTGCTGTTTTGATTTTGATTACGGCCGCAGCAGGTGCCTATGTTTCAGCAGTTGCTGATATTCTTTTGATTGTAAATTTTCTGTTTTTTGTGACTGCAGTTCGCCGAAAACAAAGATTGCCATTTAGAATGCCGCAACGTCTGAATAGGGATGACTTCAGTGATATAAATCCAGGCACTGGTAAGCCAAGAAAAGGCAAAGGGATTTATTTCTTTGGCAATGACAAGAAAAACAATGAAGAGCTATGGTTCACCAATGATGATATGCGTACCCATGTCTTGATCTTTGGGTCAACCGGTTCAGGTAAGACTGTTGCACTGACATCCATTGCATTCAATGCCTTGGTTCAAGGCAGTGGATTTATTTATGTGGATGGGAAAGGTGACAATACCCTTTATGCCAATATTTTCTCTATGGTTCGATACATGGGCCGGGAAGATGATATGCTTTTGATAAATTTTATGACAGGGGCAAGGGATATTATTGGGCCGCAAGAAAAAAGAATTTCAAATACAATGAATCCATTTGCCACAGGTTCCTCTGGCATGTTGTCAAATTTGATTTCAGGCATGATGGAATCCGGAGGAAGCAGTGGTGATGGGGATATGTGGAAGGGGCGTGCTATTGCGTTCGTAGAGGCATTAATGAAGGTGCTGGTTGCGATGCGAGATGCTGGTCATATTCTGCTTGATGCAAATGCCATCCGAAATTACTTTGCCTTAGATCGTATTGAGGCCATGGCTGAAGACAAGGCGTTTATACGTGATGGCCAATATGCCATTAGTCTTGAGGGGATGCCCAGTGTTATTCTTGAGCCCATTACAAACTATTTAAGCACCCTGCCAGGCTATAATAAAGAAAGAAAGGGTAAACAGGTTTCACAGGTTTTTGAGCAGCATGGTTATATTACCATGCAGTTAACACGTGTGTTTACTTCACTTGCCGACACATATGGTCATATTCTTAGAACAAAGTTAGCGGAGGTTGATCTTCGGGACGTTGTGCTTAATCGTCGGATCATGGTTGTTCTTTTGCCTGCACTTGAGAAATCACCGGATGAGCTCTCAAACTTAGGTAAGGTAATCATCTCTTCATTAAAATCGATGATGGCCGCGGGATTGGGTGATTCAGTCGAAGGAAGTTACCAGGATTTGATTTTGAAGAAGCCAACCAATGCAGACACCCCGTTTTTATGTGTATTGGATGAATATGGATATTATGCAGTTAAAGGTTTTGCTGTAGTGCCTGCTCAGGCCCGATCATTGGGTTTCTCAGTTGTTTTTGCAGGTCAGGATTTGCCAGCATTTCAGAAGGCCTCCAAAGAAGAAGCAGCGTCTATTGGTGCCAATACAAACATTAAAATATGTATGAAACTTGAAGATCCAACCGAAACCTGGGATTTCTTTATGAAGACAGCCGGTGAGGCTTATGTGACCACGGTAGAGAGTTTTAATTCTGGTGGTGGAAATATGGCCGGTGGGTATATGGACTCTAAATCTGCAAAAGCTGAGAAACGTTCAAGAATTGATTTGTTGGATTTAAAAGATCAAGGCGTGGGGGAGGCTCACTTTTTCTTCCAGTCAAATATTGTTAGGGCGAGATTTTTCTTTGCCAACCCGCAGCCATGTCAGAATATGCGGCTAAACCAAATGACAAAAGTCGATTTGCCCAAAGACCAGGATCTTTATCGCTTGGTGAAAGGAATTGAGGACTTTGAGGTTTATGCTCAATCACCTGGGGTGCTGGTCAGTGTGGAGTCAGACAGTATTTTAGATAAATACATCAGTCATTTAAAGTTGGATGATAAATCAACCAATGTCTATATTATTTCTGCGACTCAGGCCATATTTGAAATGGGCCTAAGTAAAACAGATGTTCCTGAGAAAAGGCAAGAAAAAATTATTGAGTCCTTAACCATTTTCTCTGAGCTTGAGGCTCAAGATATTTTGCAATTGCCAGATGGGTCAATGACTGTCTCTGCATTGCTATCAAAATCGGAAAGTGAGAAGGCATTTTCGTATATTGAGCGACTTTTGGGTAAAAATGAGGCAGAATCAAAAGATGCTAAGGAAAATTTAATCATGGATTTACAATTATCAACGATGTATCGAAAATCTGAAATTCAAGCCAATATTGATGTGGATGTTGTAAACCAAAAGATACTCGAGTTGGTTGAAGAGATTCAAGACAAAGTTAAAGGGGAGGGTGAGTGATGGGTATTATAATCGGACTGTTTATTATGGCAATCAATGTTTATGCCGCGGCTGTCGATCTAATTCAGCAGGATATTTTGACAGGGCAGGTCAGTAGAAGAGTCATTCAAGAAGCAATCCCTGACCCTAAGCCAGTTTTAAATCAAGAATTAATCAATAAGATGAAAATATTGACTGAGAGTGGTGTAAGAATAATTCGTGTTGCTGATCAGCTGCAGTTTGTGATTTTAGCCGATTCAATATTTAGAGAATATGATGCTAAAATGACAGCATCTGGTTATGCAGTTGCAGAAGTCATAGCCGCATTATCAAAAGATGCACAGGCCGTTGTCGTTAAAAGCTTGGCCGCAAAGGAAGTCGGTGCGCAAAGAGTTGAAAAGCAGGCAAAGGCGCTTATAAAAGCAATTGGCTCTATGAATAGCCCTGTGACATTTTATAGTGTTAAAAAGGGTCTGTCTCCAGATACAAAGCTGCCTTTCTGGGAAGAGCTTAGTGGTAATTTGGATCTGGATGTCTTATTTGGCAAGGATCCTGATGTAAAAAACAACATTATAACCATTCAAGTTCAGTTAAAAGGTGGACAAACACCTTATGATAGCAAATAATATTGGGTAAAAAGGGATTTGCTATGTCACATGATGCTTTTCAAACAATGGTTCTTAGAAATGAGTATTACAGAGATGGGTTTAGAAAACTGGTTCTTGCAATTATTGCAGCGATCATTGCGCTTATAGCGGCGTTAGGAGCTCTTTATTATCAAGTTACACATCCACCAGAGCCTCGCTACTTCGCAACATCGCCCAATGGCATGATTGTCCCTGTGTATCCGTTAAATCTAAGGGTATTTACCAACGCCGAATTACTAGAGTGGGCAACTGAGGTGGTTATGCGCAGTTTTTCATATGATTTTGTGAATTATCGGACTCAGCTGCAGGACGTTGCTAAAAATTTCACTGGGCTTGGATGGCGGCGGTTTAGGGATGCTATTCAACAGTCACGTGAACTAGATACAATTATTGCACAGCAAGCGGTGATGTCAGCGTTGCCAGGTGGGGCTCCTATTATTTTAAATCAAGGGGTCAACCAAGGCGTTTATTCCTGGATGATCAAAATCCCGGTAATTTTGAAAATACAAGGTCCGATTAATATCACGCAACCAATTGCTGTTACCATTCAAGTTAATCGTGTGAGTCTGGAAAATAACCCTAAGGGTATTGCCATATCACAATTTGTAGCGTCAACCTAATATGTATAAAACCCATGTTGTTATCCAAAGTATTTTATATTTTCTGCTTTTGAGTATTGCTATTGTTTTTGTTGTGGCCTATATCATGATAACTCGGCCAGCCTCAGATCTGTATACGGTTAATGATGGTTACTCCTCGGCCTTGAACACTTGGGATCAAAACTCGGTTGAAAACGCCTTTGCAAGGCAGGTGGTTTATTCAAGGACTTTGGAATCACCGATGAAAGGGCTTGATGATGTGATGAGCTGGGGAGCATCGCAAGCGTTAAGTTTATTTACCACTAACTTCCAAGACTACTATAAAATGTATGATCAGGCATCAAGATCTTTCACAGCAGCTGGGTGGGAACAGATCAGAGAGCAGCTGGTTTTGTCAGGCTTATTTGAGGCAGTGGTTGAGAAAAAACTTGTTTCAACAGCAATAGTCCGTCGCCCCCCCGTATTGATAAAGCAAGGGATGCTTAATGGACGGTGGACATGGCAGGAGCAGTTTGAGATGACTCTTAATTATGAAAGTGCCAGTGAAAATAAAGTTGTGGACTACGTGGTCACGTTGCGTGTGGTGCGTGTGCCAATCGTTTATGGTATAAATAATTCTGGTTTAGCCATTGACTCATTGGTAGCAAAGAAGCTTTAATAGAAGG
>VGUW01000011.1 GCA_016874185.1 Gammaproteobacteria bacterium | reverse complement strand
TAACTGGGTCCATGTCCAGTGGGTTTGCCATAGTGATGTTTTTCCCAAAGGTCAGCCCACTTGGATTCAATTTGATTTGGCTGATATGTTTTTTCCATGTAAATAACCCCAATTAACCTGTTGATTGTATCGAAATTCTATACGCATGCCAAGAGAATGGTTAACGCCTGCTAACTTTTAGAGCAATGTCTTTTTTTTTGTAGTACAGATAGCGCTGCCTCATTTCTTCCATGTTCTGCTCAGTGACCAATTCATATTTGGGCATATTGGGCAGGGTATCAATTGAAATAGCGCTGTGGTTAAGGATTGGTAGATTGCTGGGAAGCTGCAAAGTTGGCCAGCACAAAGCGATACCGCCGTTATAATTTGAAAGAAGATCACAGACCATCCAGTTTTCCTGGGCCCAAAGCCAGACATATATTTCTTTTGCTGTTTTTTCCTTGTCCAGAAGCCAGATAAAATGGGGATGCTCGCTGCTAACTTGGTGCAAAAAATTCAATGTTTCAATGCTTTGAAGGGGGTCTGAGTGTGTTAGAAAGTGGATTTGATTCATGTCATGATTTTAGGGGATGTTTTGAATGAATACAAGAAGGTTGTGAATAAGACCAATGTTTGGCAAAATAAGTGGCTGGAGGTGCTGTGTACTTATTTGAAAAATATATTATTAGACTATTACTCAGTCAGTTTCTGTTTTATTGGGTATTCATTGTTGTATTCTTGATGCTGGTTAAATTTCAGAGTTTCTCCCATTTAAATTGGCCATTTTACTTTCAGTTTAGATTTACACTGGCTTTCTTGGCACAAATCATGAGTCTGAGTGCCCCCTTTGCACTGGGTTTTGCTGCAATCAAATGGCATGAAAAGATGCATGAGCTAAAGTGCTTTGAGGCAGCCAGCTCTTTGGGATATACCAGAGAACGATTTATAAAGATGAAATGGGTGATGGTTGCAGGTTTTGTTTTGCTGATTTGGGGGTTGATGAATGTTGTGCACCCTATATTAAATCAAAATCAAGGGCAGTTATTGCGTGATGCAGCAAACTATTTGGGGATATTTAAGTCAGGTGAATTTTCTATTCAACCTGTGAACTCTGGTGGCCAGATGGTGCTTTATCATCGCTATGAGGATGGAAAGTATCAAGATTACTTCATTCAGCTAAGTCTTGGGGATCATTTTACATATTATTGGGTAGATGAGGTTGGCTCACGGAATGATGGAATGAATTGGGTGCTTGAATTTGGCAAAGGGCGTCAGTTTAAGGCCTCACTGGATCATATTATCCAATGGTCGGCGTTTGGCAGTCATGTGTTATCTTTGCCTCTTTTGACAGATCAGTCCCAGCCTATTGCTGCATTATCGATGTCGCAGTTTGATGAAACACTGATCGCACATCGACAGGAAAAGTTTTTGAGAATTGCCCTGGGTGTTTTTGTTGGATTAATTGGGTATTTAATGATTTACTGGCCTAAATATAGGGGTCGGATAGGGCTGGGGGTTTGGCCAAGAAACCTGGCCCTGCTGCTTGTGTCAACATTGATGTTCTTGGCTTTAATGGCACTGGTGAGCCAAGGGTTTATTGCCGTTCAAACGGCAACGGGTTTATTATTTGTTATTTTAGGTTTAAGGTGGATAAATGCCATGGGGGCTTAGGATCAATCGCTGGTTAATTCATCTGTATCTGATGACATGGCTACAGACACTGACAGTCTTTGTTGTTGCATTTGTTTTTAGTCGTACCATTGGACAATTTTTTCTTTTGTCCAATGAGTATCAATTAAAAGATATTGGGCTTTATGTGCTGGGTATTCTACCCGGTGAGATGGGTATGTTGTTGCCTTTTCTGATGATGCTTTCGTTGCTGGCTTTTGTGCTAAAAATGCATTTTAATGGCTATGATCATGCCATGCAAACCATTGGATTTGGTTTTTGGCGTTTTTATCGTTTGCTCGGAGGCTTGGCCTTGATGGTGTTTTTGATGATGAGTGCTTTAACCGGTGAGTTTGGTAAAACTGCCTATCAGCATGCCAAATTTGTTAAAATGCAAAAACAAGGATTGAAGGTCCAAGTTTGGCAAAAAATTGGCAGGGATTTTTATCAGCTTGGGTATAATCCATTCACACAGCGCATTGAGAATTTCAAACACATCGCGTATCAATCACAGCCTGAGATTGATATGTTCAATGACCTTGCGTTGGTATTTAAACAAGGAGTTTGGCAGGATAAAGATGGAAAAATCTATGATTTTGAGCCGCCTGAATTATTTATTCATCAACTTTTTGGGGTAAATTGGTTAAGTTGGCAACAGCTATATGGGCTGGAGTATAAATTGGGCCTCAATGCTTTAATTGCGCGTTTATTTCTTGTGCTGCGTGATGCGATTGAGATACTATTATTTTGTGCGCTTTTACTGGTTTCAACCAGGGCCAATAAGCGACATAGTTTGTGGCAAAAGGCGTTAAAAGGCAGTGCTGTGATTGTTTCCTTTCAGTTTTTTATTGGGAATCAAGGTGCTATCATGATTATGCCATTAGTGGGCATGGTGCTATTGATCAAGTGGATAAGGAGTATGGTGTGAGAGTATTTAAAGGGTATCGCTTTATTGCATGGGGATTAGCGGGTTTGTTTTTTATGATGCATTATGTCATCCGGGTTGCACCTCAGGTGATGATTGATATCCTTCAAACAGATTTACATATGAGCTTGTCGCATATCACAACAGTCCAATCGGCTTTTTTTCTAAGCTATATACTGATGCAAGTGCCTGCTGGCATTTTAATTGATCGCTATCCACCCCATCGCGTGCTTCAGTGTGCTGTGAGTTTGGTGCTTGTTTCTTCTATGATATTTTATTTGGCACATACTTTTTGGAGTCTTTTGTTATCTCGTATTTTATTGGGGATTGGTTCTGCCTTTGCTTTTTCTGGCTCTGTGAAGATGGCCACATTGTGGTTCCCAAGAAGGTATCTTGGTATTTTTACCAGTTTAACTCAAGTCTTAGGCATGGTGGGAGCAGCCTCTCAGTCTGTGATCGATGATTTTTTATTGATGGTTAACTGGCGGGATGGAATTGGTTATTTCACCTTGTGCTTATTTTTTATTTGGGGGTTAATGCTTTTAATTTGGAGGGAGCATCCCAATGTCAATCAGATTGAGCATACTCGCTCTACGAGCATCAGAGGGGTATTGTTGGACTTTTTGGAGGCTATACAAAATCAGCAAACATGGCTGGTTGCCTTTTTTACCGGATTTATTTATGCCCCCACTTTAATTTTTGGTGAGTCAATTGGTCTTAAGTATGTTGACAAAGCGATGCAGCATACCTCAGTGCATGAGGGTACAATTTTTCTCACCATATTATTTGCAGGATTTTCCATTGGTGGTATCTTACAGGGCCTAATCTCAGATATGATATCTGCCAGGCGGCCAAGTATCTTGATTTCTGCTTTTGGTTCATTAATTACCTTCAGTGCCTTTTTGTACATGGACCTTGGCTTTTATAGTTATTGTGTGCTGATCTTTGTTTATGGCTTATTTAACTCAGGTCTAGTGATCGGATATGCCTTGGCAGGGGAGATTAATCCGCGAAGAATTTCAGGCGCAGGCATTGCATTTTCTAATATGATGAGTGTTTTGGTGGGCACTTTTATTTTGTTTATTGTTGGACATATGTTGTCATACTTTGAGGCATCTGGCTGGAATATGGTTTTGGCATATCAATATAGTTTTTTAGTGCTTCCTATTTGTTTATTGCTGTCTTTATTTTTGGTTTTCTTTATTCAGGAGAGCTATTGTCGATCAATTGATGAGCGGTTATGAATAAATCAATCATATTTTCTGGAGCTTGCCTGATTGCTGGTACAACCATTGGTGCAACTGTACTGGTTCTGATTGGTGCTGTTGTGGGCTATAATTTTGCTCAGGTACTTGCTCTTTATGTTTGCGCCTGGCTATTAATGACCATAACGGGCTTAATGATGGCTGAGGTCTGTATTAAAATGCCAGCAGGCCATAGTTTTCTATCGCTAATCGGCCATTATTGGGGTGATTTTGGCAAGTGGGCGATGAGTTTTGTGTTTTATTTACTGATGTTTTTCTTGCTTTGCTCTTATTTAAACATACTGGGTCATAACTCACAGGGGAGTTTTGAGAAATTAGGATTTCATTACTCTGCAGATGTTTGGATAGGTCTTTGGGTTTTAGTCTTGACGATTTTAATGATGATTGGGCGACATATTTTGCAAGAACTCAATGCTGGATTTGTTGTGATTATGCTGATTGGCTTTGTCGTTTTATATGTGATTATTATGCCGCATTGTCATTTTAGCAACCTTATGCACCTTCAGGAAACTTATTCAATGACAGTTGAGGGACCTATGAGTTTACTGTTCCTGATTAATGCATTTGGATTTCATATTATTATTCCAACAGTGCGAAACTCTCTTGGAGAAGACAATTTAGGCGGCATCTACCAAATTATTTGGTTGGGGGCGATTATCCCGTTGATTTTATACCTGCTTTGGTATGTGGTCTCTATTTCCCTTTTGCCCATTGAGTTCATCAACTCCAACGCAACTCAGATCCCGCTAGAGCGCTGGGGGTTATTAATCACTGACACAATAAAACAAGTGAGTGATTCCAATATTATTTATTTTGCGTTGGTTTTGCTTCATTTTACATTTGTCCTGACCTCGATTATCGGCATATCATTGGCACTGTATGATTTAATTGCTGATTTTTTCCAAACCAGAGGCATTAAACAAATACACGCTTTGTTGGTCACACTCAGCCTTGTGCCAAGCTACTTGTTTGTGCATTTTGAAACAAAGGGTATTCGCGCATTCTTATATTATGCAGGCGTGCTTGTTATTTTGTTAAATGTGATATTGCCTGCATTGCTTCTTGCGCAAGAGCGTTCAAATCGACCTTATATGAAATTTTATCAGGCAGTACCGACCTGGTTAATTTATATTGTTATAATCTTGGGAATCGCTCTTTTTTATATTCAGCTAATAGATCTAAAGTGATTTTAAAAAATAGATTTAAGCCTAGATTCGCTGGTTTTTCAATAAACTCATTTAGTGTGTTATGTAACATCAGCCATTTGATTTTGCTCAAACAGACTTTGAGCCAGTGACTTTAAGCGTACATAATCTATTTTACCAGAGCCCAGCAGTGGGATTTCACTGATTGATTCGATCACTGCAGGCAATGATAAGTTATTTAAGCCACTTTGGTTGATGGCATGAATAAGATCAGCACGTTGTGCATTTGGGTTAGTTGTGACCAGAATGATTTTCTCACCTTTTTTATCATCACGCATGGTCACAAGACCATGCTGGAAATTAGGCCAGCAGCTTTGAATCACATTCTCAACCTGGCTGAGGGAGATCATCTCCCCACCAATTTTAGCAAAGCGTTTGACTCGGTCAACGATGTGAACATAGCCCTGGGGATCTTGCTCGATGACATCACCTGTATGGTACCAGCCATTTTCAGGTGGCTGAAGCATGCCTGGGTCTGAAGCAAGAAGATAGCCCATCATGACATTATCACCCTTAACGGCAAGTTCAAATGCGTTTTTACGGTTTGGGAAAGGTGTTAGCTTGGTTTCAATGCCAGGTAAGGTAAGGCCAACAGAACCCGTTTGCTGGTATAAAGGGGTGTTACAGCTAATGACGGGTGAGCATTCAGTGGAGCCATAGCCCTCAAGAATGCGGATGCCAAAATCTTCTGCATATATACGCTTTGTCTCATCAGCCAGCTTTTCACCGCCAGTAACAGCCAGTCTGACGGTATTAAAGTCGTAAGGGTGGGCACATTTATGGTACGCTGCTAGAAATGTATTTGTTCCCATCATGACAGTGATGTTTTTCTCATAAATGACATTGGGGATTTGCGAGAAATGCTTGGGATTTGGATAAAGGAAAGTAAAAATGCCACCAAAGATTGGGGTAAGGGTTCCAACATTAATGCCAAATGCATGAAACATGGGCAGTGGATTAAACATACGGTCTTTGGGTCCAATGTCAACTGTTTCAAGCACCTGTCGAATATTGGCCATGATATTAAGATGGCTTAGCACAACCCCTTTGGGTGTACCTTCAGATCCTGAGGTGAACAGAATAAGTGCAGGTGCGTTGGGGCAAAGCGGTTTGCCTTTAACTAAAGGCCAGGTCAGGCCCATTAATGCGCCTTTAATTTTCTGAGTTAATGAGATTTTTTGGGCAACATCTTCAAGGTAAATCATTTTCACCAGTGGTGAAATATGAGCGATGATTTCAGCCAAGTTGGCTTTTTCAATAAAGGCTTTTGAAGTGATCACTGTATTAATTTGTGCTGTTTTAATGGCGCTTGCAATGTTGTTTTTACCGGCTGTGTAATTCAGCATCGCAGGAATCACACCCTGCACTTGGCAGGCAAAGAAAGTAACAACATTTGCATTGGTATTGGGCAGTAAAATACCAAGATGGTTTTTTTCAGGTACCTTATTTTTTAATGCCAAGGCCAGTACATGCATTTTAGTCACAAGCTGCTGATAGCTTAGGGAGCTGCCTGTTATGTCTTCTAAAATTATTTTATTGCTGCCAAAGCGTGATTTTGCCTGGTAGATCTCTTCAATAAGGTGCCCCTTTGATTTATTTTGATAGGATTGAAAGATGAGTTTTTGATAGACTTCCTGACTGAGGAAGGCTCTTTTTTCTTTGCCATGTAGATTGGTTTTGGGGAGGTTAAATGGTTTTGATATGCTGATTTTGACTTTAGGGAAATAGTGGGTGGTGCAATAATTATGGCGATGGGGCGCCAGAATGCTGGATTCTACACCTTTGATATTAATAGCAATAATGTCAGCACCTGTTTTTTCAGCAATTAGACCAGTTCCTTCATAAATTTTCATGATTTTCCCGGTGCGGCTAAGTGCACCTTCTGGGAAAATGATGCAGGTTCTGCCTTCATTGACTTTGTTGATCAGAGCTTTTACTCCGTATGGGTTCATTGGATCGATTGGGAATGTGTTTGTAAATGGTGTGACTAATCGAACAATCCACCATTTTGCAATTTCGGTATTCACTGCAAACATCATATGTCTGGGCAACAGTATGGCTAGAAGGGGCACCTCAAGATAGGAAACATGATTGGCGATGATCAGCAGTTTTCGGTTGGCCTTAATAATGTGCTCAGCTCCTTCAATTTCAATGCGCAGTAGCCACGTTAATATTCTGGCAATCGTAAGCTTTGCTTGATTAAATGGGATATTTTTTAAGGTATAAAAACCCAAAATGCCACTGGCTAAAAAAAGTAAGCCTATGTAATGAATAAATGGCATATTTAATGATGAGATAAATATCGTTTGAAGGATTGCAGCTGCACCCATACCAATAGAGGCAATAATGTTTAAACTGGCAATGTTACGAGAGCAGTGATTTCTTTTACTTAAGCGCTGGATAATGCTGTAAAGCGGTACAATCAGGACCCCCCCAGCAGCTGCTAAAAAGAAAACGTCAGTCAGCAGTCTCCAGCCACTAAGGGTTGTTATGAATTCACCCATACCCATGAGTTGATCCGTGCTGTGGCCAAAAGTTCGAGAGCCAAACCAGAGGTGAATACCAAAGATAGCGATAGTGAACAAGGACAAAGGGGTGAAGCGACCATTGAGTTTGTTTTTCACTAAATTGTGGCAAATTAAAGAGCCAAATGCCAATCCAAGGGTGTAGCTGATGTTAAAAGCCATTGCAACTTCAGCGTTACAATATAGGTTGTATTTCACATAGTTACTAAATTGTAACATCAAGCTGTATCCGATGAACCAGAACCAGGTAATGCCCAGAATGCTTTGCCAAATGTGAGGATTTTGACGGGCATTGTCAATATTGGACTGTATAGCACTAAAGATATTTAATTTAATTTGGATGGGTGTTCTGTCAAATACTTTTTTGGTGGGTATCCACAGGCTAAACATGTAGGCGCTGATGGAAAAAGTCAAAATAAGTAAAGCGATGATGATGTTGCCGCCTGGATAGTCAATTAAGTTTGCAAATCCGATGCCAAGTGCGATCGATATTAAGGTTGTGGCTTCAAGGATGCCATTGCCTAAAACCAGCTTTTCTTTGCTGAGATATTCCGGAAGAAGTGCATAGCGAACTGGCGAGAAAAAGGCATCATGTGTTGCCATTAAAAATAATGAAGCTGCTAGAATGTAGATGTTTGGGATTTCTTGTAGCAAAGTGGATGCCATCAGCAGGCAAATGGCAACTTGCCATGCCCGTGTGATTCGAAAAAATTGTGCTTTGGGGATTTTATCAGCCAACTCTCCAGCCAGTGTAGAAAAGAGGAATGAAGGGATGAAATAAAGAGCGCCCAGAATGGAGCCCCATAAAAATGCTTGGTTGCTATCAGCCAACAGACGATAGGTAACAAGCAATAAAATACTTTGACGCAATATGTTGCCAGTGATAACGGCAAGGGATCCAGATAGGATCATGGCAAAAAAACGTGAACTCATGAGCAGGGATGTAATATTGTTCATAACAAAGTCTCCTGAGCTTCAAGCAATAAAAGCTCACTGGGTTGAAAATAGTCAGGCAGGCCACCTTGATATGGCGGTTGAGTATTGCCCTGAATATATGGGGATGCATAATTGATGAAAGCCTGGGTGACATCCATTCCGCATTTGGATATGAAATGGTTGGGAAGCAATTTTTCAGTATTGGCCACCTGTTCAAGTGGGCAGTGGCCCAAAAGTTGGTCACAGACTGTAATCATTGATCCACTCATGCCGCTCTCAAGCATTAGGACTGCTTTTTGGCCGATCCGAAAGGCTATGTCCAGGTCGACTTGAGAGGCAAGGTGTCCTGAAGCTCGTTGAAGATAATCAGCGTTTGCGAATCGGGTTTTAAGTTTCAGTGTGCTTTTAATCATTTTTGTCAAGCGCTGTGCAATTCCACCAAGTTGTTGATGACCAAATGGACATTTTTCTACACCCACTGTATCAGAAACAAGCGCCTCCTGTAAAGAAAATCCTTCGGCTACCACCATGGTGCAAAACCCAGAATTTGCCATATGTAATTGAATCATATTGCAAATATCTTTAAATGACTGAGGCCGCTCGGGTAATAAAATCATATGTGGGGCATCGGGGTTATGGCTGCGAGCCAAAGCGCTGGCTGCTGCTAGCCATCCGCTGTGACGGCCCATCACTTCAAGAATAAAGACCTTGGTTGAGCTGGGGTAAACCGCTTGAATATCCATCGTTGCTTCCAGAATTGATGTGGCCACATATTTTGCGCAGGAGCCATAGCCCGGGCAGTACTCAGTCATGGCAAGATCATTGTCAATGGTTTTAGGAAGGCCCAGGCACTGAATGGGTGAGTTGATGAGATTGAAATATTGTGCGAGTTTTAATGTTGTGTCTTGGGAGTCACCACCCCCATTATAAAGGAAGTAGCGAATCTGATGGGCTAGTAGAGCTTGGTGTATTTGATCATAGATTTCCGGGTTTTCCTCAAATTTAGGCAGCTTAAAGCGTGATGTCCCAAACGCGCTGCTGGGTGTATGGTATAGGCGATTGAGCTGGCTCTGGCTAAGATGCGTAGCGTTGATTAATTGATGATTCAGTAAACCAGGAAGGCCATGCTTTGGAATCAGAATGTTATGAATTAATTTGCTTTGCTTTGCCATGGTAATAACACCAGCAGCAGTAGCATTTAGAGCGCTGCTTACCCCACCTGAATGTGCATAAAGACAATTATACGCTTGAGTCATCAGCAACCTTCTTGCGATAGATTTTTTGCCATATGATGAATGATGAGAATGCGATCATGCAATACATCACTGATTTTAGAAGGCTAAATGGGAGTCCTTGAGTGCTGTAAATGTGAATGTATAAAATGTCAGCTGTAAGCCAAAGAAGCCAGCACTCCATTTGAGCGAATGCCATTAGAATAAAAGCATTTATTGATAGGAAACTGGTGATGAAATCATAGTGCCAAGAATGTTGATGGATTTTGCAATAAAAAAATGCAAAAAGACATGTGCCGGCGATGAAGGTTAAAATTGGAACGGGTGTGGACTTAATTTTAAGGGTTGAGGGTGTTTTATCCTTCCACAGGTAAAGCCCAATGATTGATAAAGGCAAATAGATAAAGTGGATACCGGCATTGAAGAAAAGTGATTTTTGATAAAACAGTCCGAAATATATGATGCATGCTAAAAAAGACAAAAGCCAGCTGATTTTTAATCGAGCTGACCCGGCAATAGTTCCTGAAACAGAAAGGGTTGCTGCAGCAACATCTAGTGTTTCTGGGTGAAAAAACATCAGGATTAAGCTTTTTTCTTAAGTCTTTCTTTAATACGCGCTTTTTTACCAACAAGTCCGATATAGTGGTATATTCTAGATTGTCTGACTTTACCAGGGCGTTTAACTTCAATTTTGATATTTGGATTATTCACCTGGAAGGTTCTTAACACACATACCCCATAAGAATGTTTTTGTAATGTGAATGCAGATCGCAGGCCTCTGTTACGCTTTTTGATCACAACACCCTCAAATGCCTGCAGCCTTTCCCGGTCACCTTCACGAACTTTTACCCAAACAACCAAAGTGTCACCGGTGCGAAATTCAGGTGCATTATTTTTTTCAATCTGTTTAGATTCAATTTTTTCAATCAGTGATGACATGACGTTGTTCCTCTATAAAATGCTTGATTAAGCGCTTTTCATCGTCAGAAAGACAATTACGATCTATTAAATCAGGCCTTTTTTGCCATGTCAAGATTAATTGTTGATGATGCTGCCATTTTTTGATATCTGAGTGATTGCCGGAGAGTAAAATGGTCGGTGCCGCAATATTTCGCCAGATTGCCGGTCTTGTGTATTGTGGGTGCTCAAGTCGGTTGCGGGTTAAGCTTTCGTGTTCATGGGAGCTTGGGTTGCCAATGGTCCCGGGTATAAGTCTTAGAATTGCATCAATCATGGTGCATGCCGGCAGTTCGCCTCCGGTCATGATATAGTCGCCAATGGAGTAAATGAGATCATCGTTATCATAGACACGCTCATCGATGCCTTCGTAGCGTCCGCAAATAAAAGTCAATGATTCCTCGTTTGCAAGTTCCCTGGCATGCTCTTGTGAGAATAGCTGCCCTTTGGGATCAGTGAATATGAATCGAGTGTTTGGATTTATTTTCCTAATGTGCTGTTTGGCCCTAAAAACAGGTTCTGCTGAGATGAGCATGCCCGGGCCGCCGCCAAAAGGGCGGTCGTCAATTCTTCTATCAGGTCGCTCAGAAAAATCACGCAGTTGATGGGTGGTGAGTGTTGAGTGCGTTTTTAAGGCTTTCCCGCTCAAGCCATGCTGTAGGCAATCAAAAATCTCAGGGAAAAGCGTTATTGCGTGAATGTCCATTGTACTTTGATGGTTTTGTTGCTGATGTCAACGTCAATGATGTGTTTTTGGGTAAATGGAATGAGGGTCTCTTTTTGTTGCTCATTTTTGATTGAAAGAATATCTTGAGCGCCGTAGTTAAGGACTTTATCGACTGTGCCAAATGATTCATTGCTGCTGTTAAGCACCGTGCAACCGATCAGGTCACTCCAGTAGAATTCATCTTTTTTTGGTGAAGGGAGCTGGTCGGCAGATGTGTAAATCTCCTCATTGACCAACCCAGTGGCCTCTTCAATGCTATTGATATTGGGTATTTTTACCAAAAAATAGGAACCTGCGTCCTTTGGTTTTAGAAAACGAATCGGCTGTTGCTCACGATTAAAAAGAGTATATTTAAAAATTTGCTCAGGGGGTTGCGTGAAACTGTAAAGTCTGATGCAACCCAGCAAGCCATGTGTTTTGCCAAGCTTTCCGACAAGAATGGGCTGCATTAGGCGCTAGCAGATTCTTGAGATTTTTTGAATGCTTTGCACAAGGATTTTACAGCGGGTGATACTTGAGCACCTTGGCTGACCCAGTGATTGATTCTTTCTAAATCAATCCAAAGTGATTGTGTTTCAGTTTTAAGGGCATTATAGAATCCCATCCTTTCAATGAAACGGCCAGTTAGCGGCATTCTATTATCTGCAGCAACGATTTGGTAAAATGGGGTTTTCTTCTTCCCGCCTGGTCTTAAACGAATGATCACCATAAAAAACTCATTAAGTATTTGTAAACAACATATTACGAATTTTGTAACGATTTGCAAGCCTTTTTACCTTATTTCATCTGGTTTTGAAATTGGCTCATCATTTTTTGCATTTTGCTGGGTGAGAAATTTTTCATTGTCTTACGCATTTTTTCAAATTTCTTTAGGATCTTCTTGAGCTCTGTCTCTTGGACGCCGGAGCCTTGCGATACTCTTTGGATGCGAGATGGATGCTTCATGTGCTCAGGAAAGGCTCGTTCATGAGGTGTCATGGATAAAATTGCGGCTTCTGTGCGTTTGAATTCCTTTTCATCAATCATATCGAGTGCTTTTTGAGGTAAGCTGGCGGCTCCAGGTAAGCGCTCAAGAATGCTCATTATCCCACCCATGTTATTAATCTGCTGGAGCTGGGAAAGAAAATCATTAAAATCAAACTGACCACTTTGAATTTTCTGTGCAGTTTTTTTGGCATCTTTTTCGCTTATGTGTTTTTTGGCCTGCTCAACCAGTGATACAATGTCTCCCATGTCCAGAATTCGTGATGCAATCCTTTCAGGATCAAATGCAGCCAAATCTTGAGTCTTCTCACCCGTGCCAACAAATAAGATGGGCAATTGGGTAATATGACTGGCAGAGAGTGCCGCACCGCCTTTGGCATCGGCATCCATTTTGGTGAGAATAATGCCGGATAATGGCAGGGCATCATGGAAGGCCTTTGCAATATCAGCAGCGCTCTGACCCAGCATGCTGTCGATGACAAAGAGAACTTGATCGACATTGCCTTGAGTAACTATGCCTTTTGCTTCGCTCATGAGTTTTTGGTCAATTTGATGCCGGCCTGCCATATCAATGATTAGAACGTCAGCATGGGCGTGTCTTGCAGCTTTTAAAGCGCCTTGGGCCATGTTAAGTGCATCATGAAATGAGCGTGTATCGATGAAGTCAATGTTTTCTTTTTGTGCGGTATGCTCTAATTGATCGATAGCAGCGGGTCGGTGGCAATCCACTGACGCGACTTTAACCGTAAGGTTGTGATTGGATTTTAGCCAAAGAGCCAGTTTGATACACGTTGTGGTTTTCCCTGCACCTTGTAAGCCTGCCAGGGCAATAACCATCGGTTTTTTTTGAAGAATTTTCAGATGCTTTTGAGGGTGGCTTAAAGTCTTGATTAATTCATCATGAACAATTTGAGTGAATTGATGGCCATGGGTAATGCCTCTGATTTTGTCAGTTCCAATCGCCTGCTGTTTTACCCTGTTAATAAAGGAGTCGATGACACTGAGAGAAACATCCGCATCAATCAGAGCTCTTCTAATATCTTCAGCTGCTTTTGAGATATTGGATTCATTGATAGCGCCCATTCCGGCGATATTTCTTAAGCTATTGGAGATTTTTTTGGCAAGTAATTTGAACATGTGAATTGAGTTAAAATTTAAGTCAGGTTATTATAACAGTCAAGTGTTTGATTTCCAAGAGGTGAAATGGCTCATGCTTATATAATGAGTATTTGTACCGCCATGATTGGCGCTTTTCTAATTTTACTGCAAGGCTCGGCCCAGCGGTGGCTAGATTTTCTGCGCTTTGCTGCCATTGTATTTACATTTGTGTGTGGCTGGCATGTTTTTAATATGAGTTTTTCAGGGGGTATATTGGCTGGGCTGCTCATTGTGGCGGTGTTTTACAGGTTTAAATTATTTGACTGGGTGCTTTCAGGTTTGCTACTGCTTGCACCGCTGGCCATCTATCATGATCAATCCCTTCATTTATTAAGTGGACTGTACTGCGTAATGGCATTGCTACTTATGATGACTGCCAGTTGTCTTTACGCGTTAAATGCCAATGTGCTAAAAATGAAGCATTACCTTATTTTGCCTTTAAGCATGAATCAGTTGCGCCATAAGCGTGTTGTTATTGAGTTTTGGGGGATGGGTTTGTTTGTGCTGAGTGTGGGGACTGGATATTTTATGGCTCATTCTCAAATTGCACTTGCGGTGCTATGGGTTATGTTTTTGGGTGGTTATTTATTTGAAGAGCGCCGATCTTTATTTTTATTATTATTGACCTTGATTGTATGGGGGCTGCATGGCTATTTTTGAATATGGGTCTTGGATTTGGCTCATGCTTTTGGTGTTGATCAGTGCATTTTTCTCAGCCTCTGAAACGGCATTTATGGCGATCAATCGTTATCGCGTCAGTCATCGTGCTAAAAAAGGCTCTAGGCGAGATCAAAGAGTTCTGGATGAGTTGGCACAGCCGGATCGACTTCTTTCTGTCATTTTATTTGTCAATACCGTCGCTAACTACATGATTGCATCATTGGCGACATTGACTTTTGTCAGCCTGTTGGGTGAGGGATATTTAATATTGCAAAGTATTCTTAGTGCAGTTCTTCTTTTGATGTTGGCAGAGCTGATTCCTAAAAGTTTTGCAGCATGTAACCCTGAGCGTATCGTTTTTTTGGCCAGTCATGTGATTAAATTGATGCGCTGGGTTTTGTATCCGATTGTGGTTGCGATGAAAGCAATGAACCGTGCAGTACTGCGATTATTTGGGGGTGCTCAGATGAATGGAATTGGTGATATTTCGGTAACAACAGATGATATTCGAGGTGTGATAGGCATGGTCGATCATGATGCCAATTATGAATCACATGATATGTTAAAGGGTGTATTGAATTTGGAGGATTTAACGGTAAACGATATCATGATTCCTCGAGGGGATATGAGGGTACTTGATATTATGCTGCCATGGGATGAGTTAAAAAAATCACTGGCGGAGCTTAGCTTTTCTCGGGTATTGATCTATAGTCGAGAGTTAGACAACCTCGTGGGAATTGCGTGTAAAAAAACATTGTATCGGATGTTTTCCAAAGGGGAGGTCAATCGCAGTTTATTCATTAGTTTGCTTGAGCCAGTTCGTTATATTCCTGAGGGGACTTTGCTTCAGGTTCAGCTAAAATCATTTAGGCAAAATCGTTATACCCTGGGTGTGGTTGTGGATGAGTATGGTGTGATTATGGGTATTGTGACCTTGGCTGATATTGTTGATGAGGTGATTAAAGGTTTTTCGGGAGAACCTGCTCGTCGTGCCATTATGCATTTGAGTCAAGGTGTATATGAGGTGGCTGGGAATATTCCAATTCGTGATTTTAATCATGTTTCTCGATGGGATCTTCCAACTGGTGGTCCGGTCACGATTTCAGGGCTTGTTATTGAGACCTTGGAAAGTTTGCCAAATGGTGTTGTTTGTGTTGAGATAGCTGGTTATCGTATCGAGGTCGTTTCAATGGATATGCAAAAAATAGAGCGTGTTAAAATATCGAAGAGTCACTATGAAGTTAATTAAATTAATCCTATTATCAAGCTTGGTCTTTTCAGTTCGTGCTTTTGCACAGGCTGTGTTTTATTCACCATCATCTGGAAGTAACTCTGTCCATAATGGTGGCTATTTTTTTGATCAAATGGGTCAGGATAAGTTAACTGCAACATTGTCAGTAGAGTCTTTTGCAGGTTTTGTGCAAAATCTCATTTTATTTGCAGGTATCTGTATGGTATTTGTAGCGCTGACAAAGTATTTTGATTATCGCAAAAATCCACAATACTCACCCATATCGAATGTGGTCTCTTCTTTATTTGTGGCATTGTTCTTATTTGGCTTGGGCCTGGTGAATTCGGGGGTGATATGATCATACTTCTAATGGGCGCCCCTGGATCAGGAAAAGGTGTTCAGGGACAAAAACTGATCGATTGTTTTGGCCTGGTTCGGATCTCAACAGGGGATATGCTTCGGGAGCAAATCAGTCAAAAAACAGAGATTGGGCTTCGTGCCAAGTATGATATGGATCGTGGGCTTTTGGTGCCTGATGAATTGATTGTGGAGCTATTAAGGCTAAGAATAGCCATGCCGGATTGCAAACAGGGTTTTATTTTGGATGGTTTCCCAAGGTCAATTTTACAGGCACAGGCGCTAACTGAGCAAGGTGTTGTGCCTGATCATATCGTGTATTTAGATGTCTCTGAGGCAGTAATTGTTCAAAGAATTTGCGGGCGTTTAACACATGTTGCCAGCGGCCGTGTTTATCATGAAATCTTTAATCCACCCAAGGTGGCAGGCAGGGATGATTTAACTGGTGAGATGCTTGAGCGTCGAAAAGATGATAATGAGGTATCAGTTCGGCAAAGGCTCAAGGTATTTGAGCAGCAAACAAGGCCTGTAATCGATTATTATCGCGCACAAAAAACGGCTTTGATTCATTTTATAAATGGAGAAAATGACAAGGAGGTTGTGGGCAATCAGATATATCGGGCACTGGTATAAGTTCTGGTCCGAATAACGGGAGGATCAAAATCTACTGGCTGATAATTTACAGGACGATGCTCCTTGAGCTGCCTTTTTTTTGGGGAGCATATTTTGGCTGTGTGCTGCCTCTTCTTTTGAAAGCCCTGAAGATCCGGTTGCCTGCTTTGGTGCCCAGGATTTAAGTTGATTAATGGAATCATCAAGCCCTGATTTTTTAAAATTGATGTATGAAAATAGTCCAAGTATGGAAAGAGAAAATGCAGTTGTTCCCAATGAGGTCATGAGGACTGTCATAACTGACCATTTTAAACTGCTGAGCATTAATGGAATAAAAGTTGCTGAGAAAATAGTCAGTGCTGTAACTGTAAAAACAGCTGGAATGATGTACTGATATAAAATTGGATTGATTGGATTGGGTTTGCTTGGTTTTTTTGAGTTTTCGATGAGCGCGCTAACCAGGTATTTTTTATTAACTTTTTCTTCAAAGTTATAGTTTTCTCGGATCCTATTGAGGATATCCAATATGACTGATGGTTTTTTTGTGTTAGGGGTGTCTTTTTGGGGTCGGCTACCTGTTAATGTCGTGACCAGCTTTGTGGCGAATTCAAGAGATTTGACAGGGTCTTCAACGCCATTTGATTTGGCTTTAAATAAACTGAAAATGCTGCTAATCAGTGTGAGCTCAACTGAGTTGAGCGTGACTGGTGGAGTATAGGGGAGTAAAGTATCTTCAGTTTTTGTATTTAAGTGAACATAGCGAGCAGCGAGGTTTTGCAGATGAGAACTGCAGGTAGGGTCTTGCGCTGTCAAGTGGGCATGGAGGAGAAAAGCGTGATTGATCGGGCTGGCGCCTTTTATTGGGACTTGACGAAGTATGTGGGCTGTTTTTGCAAGATTTTGTCTAAATTCACTTTGAATTTGCAGGCGTGGGGGTTTAATTTGTGAAATGGCTTGGATTTGCTTATGCACGCTATCACTAAGAAGATGGTCATAATCTTCTTGGCCAGTATTTGTGCCATGACCAATTGAGAAAGTGGGGCTGTGGTGATTGATTGCTGCTAAATGAAGGCATAATCCATATGCAGTGATTGGTCCGATGTGTTGCTCCGCTGCAAGTTTTCGCATATATCTGATGAGTTCATCTTGAGGGGTTTCTGTTCTTGACTCATGTGGGATTTGGCTCCTAAGCTTTAAGGCATGTTTCTGGATGGAAGCAGTTTCGGATTTAATTGATTCCAGAAGTGTCTGGGGTAGCTTAGAGAGCTCTTTGGGGAGGGGGTCCCAATCAGATTCTTCATTAATTAGCCCTTCAGCCAGGGTTAGGCTCATGTCTTTATGGCCCGTGTAAGAGTTTTTTAGAACTCGCTGAAAAAGAGTAAAAGTGGCTGATAGCTCATCAGAGGTCGGTTGAATCTTCCTACTAAATAACCATTGCAGGAACGATTTAAGGATGATTTTATCTCTGTTTGAATAATCAAATAGAAAGTCGATTTGGTCAATTGGGCTTGTTCTTGCATTAATGCTTTTTGATAATTCTGCAGTGATTTTTTGCTCTGAATTAAGCATTAAATTGATGTGGGATTTGTTGGCATTGAGTAAAGTTTGAAGCGCTTGGCTGCATCGCTTTTGAGCTGGTGTTGTTGGGGTGATTAATACAAGAATGGCCTGAAAGTAAAAAGGTACTTCTTGTGTGAAAATTGGAAAGTTGAGATTTAAATTCAGTGCCACGGGTTTTTTTGTTAAAAAGCGGCTATTTGTGCCAAGCATTGCTGGTAGGTCTTTGAGAGTAAAAAATATTAATTGTGCTTCCTGGATCAGATCATATGAGGGGTTTGTTGTAAAACATCTAAGAATTTTGGATGTTATGTCGTTGGCATTACCTGTCAGTGTAGGCAGTGCATCGCCGTTTGTTTTTTCATCAAAGGCTCTTTGGACTAGACTGGTACCCTTTTCAGGTATTTGATAGACAGGCTGAATTTGAGTGTTATAAAAATGCTGATATAGCAAATCTTGTAAGATGACTGAACTCCAAATATCAAGCAAGGGTGAAAGTTCAGGGTGCTCATTGCTTGCTATTCCTTCAAGGAATGGCATGAGTCCATCTGGGCTGCCTGTAAGGAGCAGGGAGGCCTTTGCTAAGGTTGGCCTGCTCAGTAAATCCAATGTTGCTGATGGATTATTAAAAGCTATATTTAGCGCTGCTCTCCCAAGTTTCAAAACATGGCCGAGGTTGTTTTTTGTTAAGAGACTAATCATGGACGGGCAGTCCCATTGAGAGGTTTGTAAAACGGCTCTTCTGAGGATTTGGCGTGGCTGTCACTTTTGAAGTCAAGTCATTTGAGGGGAGCATCCCTCTTAAATCTTCAACATAGCTCTGAGCTCCGCTGAAATAATATAGTAATTTATTAAGATAGTAACATGTTATTAAAATACCACTGCCAGATAAGAGTGCCAATAATGCTGATTGTGCGATTGTAAATATGCTTGTTTCAAACAGTATGAAAAAGACCGGTAGAGATGTGGCTAGAAAAATGATGGCCGCAAATGACAGTATTAGAAAGCTGTGAATCGCTTTGGGTAACTGGCCAAGTAGAACATTTTCTGTATTCTTTACCATGTCTTCGCCCAGGACTTCTCCTGCAAGACCTCTAAGATTCAGGCTACCGGTCTCAAAATTATAATGATTGGGTAGAACTTGAATTAGTGAGGCGGCTGAATCTGCGGCTTTTCCTTCAATTGACTTTGAGCCGGAGCGGATTGATCCGTTCAGTGCAATACACGATCCAATCATGTTTATTTCAAGAGAAAGGTGTTCATTATTGGAAAGGTCGGTCTCAGTTAGATAATTAGGGCAAGTTGCCATCAAAAACACCAGTGAAAGTAATATTTCAGAGTTGGAAAAAGCCTGAGGGTGATGATACTTCTTTTTAATGGTTTGAACCTGACTATCTGAGAAATCCAAGTGAGTGCTATTAATACCATGACCGGTTGATCTGCGAAAAATATCTAAAGCGCTTTTGGATTTGGCTGAGTGCTCTTGTAGGGTAAGTTCAATGATCGGAAGGTATTGGCAGCTGGCGTATTTTAAAAATTTTTTCTCCTCTTGAAGATGAGTAGGGAGTTTAAGTTGATGCGCTCCATCCTTTTTTATAATTGCATTGTGGGCGTGTAGAAAAATAATGACGGATTTTTCCTTAGGGCTCATCTCCATCGGTAATATTTTCGGGATTAGGTGCTTGAGGCGTACATTAATTGTTTCCAGATGCGCTAAATCACTCAGTTCATAGTTGGGAGGTAATTTTTCAAGTACCTCGCTTAGCTCTTGAGCTGTGATATCTTGTGCTGCTTGGTTTAGGTGTAATAAAGTGGTTGCAATTGTGCTTGAGATATTGTGCGTGCTTTTGGATAGGGGGGTAAGAGTATCAAGTGCGGTTTTTACAGTATGGGCTTGACCTGCAGCGCCCCCAGCGGCTTGGAGAGAATCGGCCTGTGGTTGTTGGGGGGGAAGAACTGTTTGAACTGCTTGGGTCTGCTGTTTTATTCTTGCCCTTAGATCATCTGTTGGATTGAGGAAAAGTTTTTCCCATTTATCAAAAGCAGCATTAATACACTTAGTAGTATCTTGTATCTGCAGGAAATCGAATAAAGAGGGGGCTGAAATGATGGATAGTTCCCGTTGTATAAAACATTCCAACTTTTTGTAAAATTCACCAAGGGTGTCTGATTGAGGCTCTAATAAATTCTGAAGTCTTTTATTTTCCTGGTTTTGAGCAATGAACGCCCGGCCTCTTTCTTCTGGGTAACCTTTTATTCTCACAAACTCTTCTAGTAAAGATTGAGTAGATGTGGCTTTTGAATCTTGTTGAAGGTAGGTGATTATCACTTGATCGATCACATCTTCCTGGTCGATCAGAAAATGCTCAGTAAGTTGCTCAAGAAGAGCAAGCTCACTTGGCGATGTTGTGTGAAATAAATTCCGTGAGTTTAGAGATGTTGAGACCATTGTTATTAAATCTTTACTCAATAAAGCTTTTGCAGCCTCCAAAGTTGCCTGTTGGTTAAATTGCAGCATTTTATCACAAAGTTGCATGATGCTCTTTATTTTAATGCTTCTCATTCCAATGTTTTCGATCAAGAGGTGGAAGGCCTGTAAAATAAGCGCAGTGTTTTGCCTGGTGCTTGCCAAGGGAGTTTGAGTTCTAAGTTGCTCAAAGCAGGGTGATGCTGGGGTGGTGCAAGCCTGCAGCAGATCGATCTGGTCGATTAATTTATCCCATTGATCTAAAAGTGCCGATGAATCAAGTTCTGAAATGCTAAATTTACCAAGCAGGGTGACTAGAGCATGATCTCTTTTTTTCTTGAGAGTTTTCCATGTATTTTCCGTATCGGCTTGGGAGGAATCATGCTCTTCACAGCTGAGCTCTTTGACATAGCTCGTTTGAAGTGAGGCTGTATCAGTGCTGAGTATATCAATCACCTCCTTAACATTCGGTAGGTTTTTTATAACCTCAAACAGGCTGCTGACGTGTGCACTGATATTTGAAGCTGAACTGGGCATGATGGTGAATTCCACTGTTTGGAGGATTATATCTTCTTTTACCTTAAGAATAAATGAATTTAATTTTGTGGTTTCATAGTGGTGATAATGTGCTTAAAAGTGGTTGACAGTGGAATAAAATAGAAACATAATGGCTTTATGTGGAGAAAAGTGGAAAAAAGTGGTGAATTTATTTCGTGGTATTAATGCCGTTAACTTGGATGTCAAGGGACGCATTTCTATGCCGAAAAAGTACCGCCAAGATACACTGGACGCTGCAGATGGAAAAATGGTTGTTACGATAGATACCGATGCGCCCTGCCTACTGCTATACACACTCAGTGAGTGGGAGCGCATTGAATCTAAGTTGCAGCAGTTGCCAAGCTTTAATCCGGCTGCACGAAGAATTCAAAGGTTGTTAATAGGTCATGCTATGGAAGTTGACATGGACACGCAGGGACGCCTTTTGTTACCGGGGTTACTGAGAGATCACGCAAAGTTAGATAAGAATGTCATTTTGGTTGGGCAGGGCAATAAGTTTGAAATTTGGAGCCAAGAGCAGTGGGATGCTCAGAGAGATGGTTGGCTAAAACAAGGAGTGAGCTCGGTTGATAACAGAAGTGAGCTGCCGGGGATGTTGGATGACTTATCAGTATAAACATGAAGCTGTTATGTTTGAAGAAACCATTGAGGCTTTATCCATCAAGTCTGAGGGCACCTATGTTGACGCAACGTTTGGGCGTGGAGGTCATACAAGGGGGATCTTAGGTCAGTTAGGGCAAGATGGTCAGGTTATTGCCTTTGACCGGGATCAAACTGCAATTGAATATGCTCGATCTGAGATAATGGATCACAGGCTGCACCTTATTCATGCTAACTATGAATCTATTTCCAAGAAAATGGATAAAGCCAGTGCAGATGGAGTGCTGGTTGATTGTGGATTATCATCACCTCAGCTTGATGAGGCTGGGAGAGGGTTTTCCTTTTTAAAAGATGCGCCGCTTGATATGCGAATGGATCAAACACAGCCACTGACTGCTGCTGGATGGTTAAAAAATGCGCAAGAAGAAGAAATCGCAAATGTACTATATTTAAACGCCGATGAGCGAAGATCACGGCGCATCGCAAAAGCCATCTGTGAGGCTCGGAGTCAATCAGAGATTTTAACCACAAAGCAATTGTCTGATGTGGTCCAAAGTGTTGTTAGGCGTGAAGGTAAGACTCATCCCGCAACAAAAACCTTTCAAGCCATTCGGGTATTCATAAATGATGAATTTGGGTCTTTGGAGAGATTTTTAGAAGGTGCCCTTGATGTGTTAAAGCCCGGTGGTCGATTGGTTATGATTAGTTTTCACTCGACAGAGCATAAAATCATAAAACGCTTCATACAAATGAATCGACCCGGTAATGAGGATCTCAAACGTGGACTACAGACCCTAGCTGTACCCAGAGTCAAACGGATTGGGCGTGTTATTAAGCCGTCTTTACAGGAAATTCGGTTTAATACACGCTCAAGAAGTGCGCAACTTAGAATTGTGGAGAAAATTGCATGAAATTAGCACTGAATCGGCCTTATTTTATTTGGGAATCCATCAATGAATTTAGCAGTGTATGGCCGTATTTTCAATTATTAACACTGGCGATGACACTGGCCCTTTTTGTGGGGATCAGTGTGATGAATGTTTATATTTTGCATGAGAATAAATTATTGAATGATCGGGCTATAAAAATGCAGGTTGAGCTATCTGATCTTGCTGCATTAGGGCATGAAATTCAGCTTGAAGAGCAGGGTTTAAATCGGTATGATAGGATTAAGCTCATAGCCGAAAAACGATTGGGGTTGACTGACGTCAAGCCTCATCAAATTGTTAAAGAATGAACCTGATTTCACCTCAGATACGAAGGCTTAATATTGCCTTGCTGATTATATTTTTGTTATTTTTAACGCTTTTATTTAGGGCGGGTTACCTGGTGACTGATCAACGAGAATTCTTGCTTTTGGAGAATCAAAAACGTGTGGTTCGTCAGGAAGAGGTAATGCCTACTCGGGGAATGATTTTGGATCGAAATGGTCTGCCTTTGGCGGTATCTAAGAGAACTTATACTGTGTCGATTGATCCGCAAACAGCAAAATTATCAGCTGAACATCAGGCCATGATTGTTGAGCATTTAAATATTGATCCGTTGGTTATACAAGAGGCATTAATTAGTCAGAAGCACTATCGCGTTCTTGCAAAACAGGTGTCTGTAAAAAATAAATTAGCTCTTGCCTCAATTCCGGCACTCAATTTTGAAGAACATGAGGTCCGCGTTTATCCTGCTTCAGAATCTGCTGCACCATTGGTAGGCTTTCTAAATGGGAAGAGGGAGGGTATTGTTGGGATCGAGCGCTATCATCAGGCATCTTTGAAGGGTCAAAGCGGTAAGCTATCCTTTGTTGTTGATGCCTTAGGCCATATTGTTAGTTCAAAAAAAATGCTCAGGCCAGTCCTGATGGGTGAGGATGTTCATTTGACCATCGATGCGCATTTACAAATGCAAATTTATGGCCTTTTGAAGCAATCACTTGCAAAATACGGGGCAAAATCTGGGATCGTTTTGGTGACGGATGTTAAAAATGGTGAGATTCTGGCGATGGTTAATTACCCATCATTTAATCCCAATGAATCCATTACAAGCTACAACCCATTGCGCGGCAATGCTGCCATTGAGGAGCGATTTGAGCCTGGATCGACCATTAAACCGGTTTGGTTGGCATGGCTCCTTAATAAGGAATATATTGATTTTGACTTAAAAGTCTCAACCAGCCCTGGTTATCTAAAGGTTGATGATCAAATTGTCAGAGATATTCAGGATAATGGTGTTCTTTCTTTGGCTGAGATTATTAAGCAGTCAAGTAATGTTGGTATGGTCAAGCTTGTGATGGATATTCCTTCTCAATGGGTTGAGGATATGATGATTGATATGCGCCTGTCTCATCATCGAACTGTTGGGTTGCCTTTAGAGGTGAGCGGCGACATGAATGACAAAATTGCCGTTTCAAAATTTGCCAAAGTTGTCAGCTCATTTGGCTATGGTATTGAAATTACCCCTCTTGAATTAGCAAGGGCCTATGCAATCATTGCATCTGGGGGCATAGATCGTCCACTTCATATTAATAAGCATCAGATTATGAAATCTGAAAAAGTGATTGATTCAGCGGTAGCAAAAAGAATTCAAGACATGCTGTATGAAGTTGTAGAGGGCGGGACTGGATATCGGGCTAAAGTCAGAGGCGTGAAGGTCGCTGGGAAAACAGGAACCACACATAAGCTTAATCATGGGGTGTATCAGGAGAAGATGCACAGGGCCTCTTTTGTAGGATTTGCACCACTTGAAAATCCGCAATTTTTAGTGCTTGTAATACTGGACGAGCCAGATGGGAAATGGCATTATGGTGGAACGTCGGCTGCACCCTTATTTTCAGAAGTGATGCGCGATGTATTAAATTATCAAATGCGACAAAATAAGCTGGTTAATTAATTGGAAAGTGACAGTCATGTTCGTTAGACAGGTCAATCAAATCGTTGAGAATTTAATAGGGGTTAAAACTGATGGCCCCATTTATTGGCGGGATATCAAAGATGATTCTAGGCAGGTGGTTCCCGGCGATGTATTTATAGCGCTTCCCTCTTACTCAGGCAAGGATGGTGATTATTATATCGATCAGGCTGTCAAGCAGGGTGCCAATTTTATTATTCGGCAGTCAGACGTTAATTATTCATACCTGAAAAGTATTAAAATTGATGATAAAGAGGTTGCTTGTTTAAATATTGCAGATTTGAAAGATATTCATGGCTCGTTGATTTCGCATTTTTATGGATTGCCATCGGCACAAATGACCATGATTGGGGTCACTGGAACTAACGGCAAAACCAGTGTGGTAAATTTAATTGCAGCAAGCCTTGAGGGGCTCAATATCAAGTGTGGTGTTATTGGCACTTTGGGTCATGGCCTGAGCCATAAATTGCTTGAAAAACAAAATCAGACAACACCCTGTGCACTCCAATTACAAAAAATACT
>VGUW01000010.1 GCA_016874185.1 Gammaproteobacteria bacterium | reverse complement strand
CACCAGTATGCTCAAAAACTTGAGGAATTCCCTAAGAATGACAATCAAAATGATTTAAACCCTGACTTCACGTCTTATTTAAAATCGCTGAATGGCGGTGCATGGAAGAGGTTCTTCTCCTTTCTCGGAGAGGAAAAAGTTTTCTGGGCACCAGCCACTTTATCTGCACAAATGCAGTTTATTCTGCAGAAAAGTCCCTTCTGCAAGAAGAAAGCCGTTTTTCTCCAGGCCCGCCCGGGGGATGAATTGATTATCTGGGGAGACATCCACGGAGCGTTTCATTCTCTCTTGAGAAGCCTGAGAGATCTTCAAGCAAAAGGATACCTAAGTGACGACTTAAAAATCCTAAAACCCCACGCCACCTTTATTTTCATGGGGAATATCATTGACCGCTCCCCCTATAGCCTGGAAACCTTATCGGTGGTGCTTACATTGATGGCACGCAACCCACAGCAAGTCATTTACTTACAAGGCAGCCATGAACACGAGCAGAACTGGCAAAATTACGACCTGGGTAATGAGCTTTATCAGCGTCTGAAAATTGACCATCTGGATCATCCCTTTGTCAAATCATTAAACACGTTTTTTAATCAGCTTCCGGGGCAGATTTTTCTACAAGACGCGCAATCCCAAAATTTGCTCATTAATAGCCTTTATACAACATCGATTGAGAAACTTTTGACGCTTCGTGCGCCTGTAACGGCCCTCATTCAAAGCCAAAGCCGATCGCGCAATTATCAAAGCACACAAGGGTTTGAACTTGTGCCGTCTATTGAAGGCATCCCCACATGGACAAACTTTTCCAGCCCAACCCGGATCTTCCAAAACCTGTTTGAATTCTATAACGATAGCTACACGATTATTCACATTGAAAAGACCCTGTCGGCTTCAAAAGCAACAGCTTACACGCGCGACATTCGCTCAAAAGAAACCGATTTTTCGCATCAAACATTCCATCTACTCTCTGCGCGCGTTTTGAGGCCTGGGGAAGAACTGGAAGAACAATGGCTGAATGTGGCATTGGGATGTTCGTTCGATTTATCTGAAAGTGTGCGGGTTCTCGGGGAGCGTCTGCGTGCGGGGATGCATTTACGCATCAGCAAATTGAATCGCGAAGGGGGCATTCATGGAAAACTGCTGCGTATTTATTTTAAGAATGACAAATATACACCGTCGTTAACCCTTAAAAATGTCAACGAATTTTTGAAAAAGAAGAACACATTGCTTGTATTTTCGCTCCTAGGAACCCCGACGACCCAAGTGCTACTGCCTAAAATTCAAAAGAAAGAAATTGTTGTTTTTGCGCCCTATACTGGAGCTAATATTTTCCGAAATCCAGATCTGACCTACATGTTTCACTATCGGACATCCTACGCCAATGAAGCGCATGCGCTGGTGAGTTATGCGCGCGAGGAACTCTTTAAACAGAAATTCGGATTCTTCTATCAAGACGATGAGTACGGATGGGCAGCTTTGAATGAAGCGAGAAAAGTATTGAAAGAGGAATATAATATAAAGGAAGAAAACATCTGCCAAGCTTCGTACCAGCGTAATACACTGGATGTTGACGCTGCCGCCCAACAGATCAGCAAATGTCAACCCGATGTGTTATTTTTCTTTTCAACGATTGGGCCTTCAAAAAGTCTGATTCAAAAAATAGGGATCAATAAACTGTCAAATGTCACATTGATGGGGATTTCACCTCTGGATCGTTTCCGAGATTTTGTTGCGCAAGATCCGCAAAGACCATACCGCGGCAAAGGGTTATCGTTTATTATTTCGCGCGTGGTGCCCAACCCCTATGATCGATCCAAAAACATTGTCGCAGAATACATTCAGGAACTTGAAAAAACCTATCCCGGTGCTCACCCGGATGTGGATTCTTTAGAAGGATATATTAATACCAGCCTTATCATTGAGGTGTTGAAAAGCATTCCAGAGCCGATCACAAAGGAAAAAATTGTTGATGCCATGAAGATTCTCAACGCCCGTGATTTTAAGGGATTAAAGCTGCGGTTTTCTCCGCAAACGCGGGAGTTCTCCCAGGATGTTTGGTTAGATACAGGCACACAAGAATGGATTTATAGCCCCTCAGGCGTGCCCCAGCTCTAGCGACAGGCATGATGAGACAAAAGCCGCATCTAACGAATGGTTTTTCCTCTGTGATGGTGTGTGTTATTTACAAGAAAAGGCCCACGTATTCAAAGAAAACGCAAGAATGTCAGAATCAAATCCCATGAAAGCCACAGCTATTTTGAAAGCAGACATAGGAGCATAGGGCTTTTCTGGGTCACCCACACTTTGCAATACTTTTTCATTCTATTTTTCAATAAAACAGCTACCGGCAAAGGCAACACCCGCTGACAACATCATAGAATATAACAATTACTGAATTTAATTTAAGACCGTTATTTAACAGGACCCGCTTAAGTGAAAGTCTATCGACAATATTTTGCTATTTTTCTGAGCCGGCCTCTGCCTAAAAGATTGGACTTTTGCCATGATTTTACTCACAACCATCACTGTCATTTCGCGACACCGACTATGTCCCTACTCTTTTGCTCATCAATTATCTTTTCTTAATCTGCCCATGTCAAAAAACGGTTAGGCATAAGAAAAACTACACGATGTAAAGCAGCTCATAAGCTGCCATTACCCCCATACCGAAATTTTCCAAGACACTGATTGCACCAAGCTCTACGTTTAAAGTCGTACCCAAACATGCACATTTAACTTTTTGACCTTTTAACATGCTCGTTAAAACACCAGCCCCCGCCACCAGCATAACGATGAGCGTTATTAAGGCAGTGATGGGGATATTAAAATGAGTCAAATAAGCAACACCAAGCGATAGCTCAATAAATGGATATAAATAACCATAAGCCCTAACGTGTTGAGTGATAAAATCGTAAGTTGAAAAACCCTCAACAAAGCCTTTTAAATCAAAAAACTTTAACAGCGATAAAAAAACAAAAAAGTATCCCATGAAATAATGCATAAATTCTCTATGCTCAAAAGAATGCAGTTGAATCAAAGAAAGTAAAATACAAAAACACAAAATGACAATTAAAGGTTGATAAGCCTTAAAGACACCCAAAACTTTTGAAAAAAACTGATTTTTTGCAACTTGCTTACTGTGACAACAGTCCTTTTCATGTTTGAGATGATCATTGGCCAGATTTTCCATAAAGTAAATTCTTAACCTTCCATTTCTCCTCATTCTAGCATTTGCCAATTGAAAGATAAACCCCATTAAAGAGGCTCATGACCGAGTTTCTTGATTACCAAGCAAGCGGCTAAATATTAGCGGCAATGATCCTTTTAAAAAATGAAAAATCCGTTTTTCACTAACCTAATAGGGCGCTGCTCAAGTTACCCATGCGATTATTTACAAAAATCTTCATTCAGCCACTTCAATCATGAGCACAGCAGTCCGCAAATAAAAACCAGATAATCATAGCCCAACATCACAAATCGATGATACAGCAACTTTTTTAAGAAATTTTATCACCCCAGTTATCAAAAAAACTCGCATCTTTAGTTTAATCAAAGAAATTTCAATAAGCTTTAAAATCAGATACCCATTAAAACCCGATGCATCGCTTCACGATCAAAAAAAAACATGGTACAATCTCCCTCATGACCAAAACATCTGCATTAGGTAAAAAGAAGTGTGTGCCCTGCCATATGGGATTACAACCGCTTGAGAAAAAAGAGGTTGACAAGCTTTTAAAAGATCTGTCCAATGAATGGCAAACCGACCACTTAGGTCATCTTTATAAGGTTTATCCATTCCATGATTTTGTAGATGCCATGAATTTTGCTCATGAAATCACAAAAATTGCTGAGCAAGAAAATCACCACCCTGATTTGAAAATATCCTACGGACAGTGCATTGTTGAAATATGGACGCATAAAATTAACGGCTTAAGTGAAAGTGATTTCATACTGGCAGCCAAAATTGATGATATCATGCATGAACAATAGCGAAAAAATTTATACAAGCCTTTGTATATTATTTATATCACTTATCATACTTGGCAATCTCATCTATCAAAAATTCATTCACCTGCAACTTCCTTTTCATCAATTTCAATTATCAGCTGGTGCAATGCTATACCCCCTTACTTTTCTTATTACTGCTTTAATCACAGAATTTTATGGAAAAGAAAAAGCCCAATTTTGCATTACCCTTTCAATATTTATCAATATTCTGATTGTCATCATGATCACTTTCATGGATTATTTGCCCGCCACAGAATGGTCAAAAATAGATGACGCAACATTCCACCGGATGTTTGGTTATTATGGAGTGGCGTTTATCGGGTCGATCGTGGCATGCTATATTTCACAGGCCGTGGATGTTCGTTTATATTTAATGCTACGAACCTTAACCCAAGGTAAATATTTATGGCTAAGAAGTAATGGCAGTACCTGTATTTCATTATTCATCGACACCTTTATCATCATTGGGGCTATGACAGCATTTGGCATATTTTCAAGTGATCATCTATGGGAGCTGATCGCAGACAGTTATAGCTGGAAATTATTTTTTTCAATTTGCTGCACCCCCCTCTTTTATATTGGCTTTGCCTCCATAAAAAACTTTTGCCATCTTGACAAAACTCATTAAATAATGTGCCCATGAATGCCAACCACTGATCTTGTGCATAAAATACCCCTTTGCATAACTTGCTTTATCTGTCAAAACCAGTCCATGTTTTGAAAGACCCCAGCACCTGCTGCACATACCTCATCATTGAATCATCCGCGCTGTCACATGGATGAAACTGCGAGTTTGAGCATTCATGACGCCCGGTCATGCGATTTCATATCTATTGCGCCTGTTTAACTTTAAGGGCTTAAAAACTGCAGCATACTCATTGATGAAAACTGAAAATCTAGGAATTTCATAGGCACATCAAAACCGCAGTATCTTCAAAATTCATATGATTCCAATATTAAACTACTTTGCTGACAGGCCTTTATAATGATCACCCAACTCTAATAAATAGCACTGATGAATTTTTGGATCTCTCTTAAAGTCCAAATCAATGGTTTGAGAATGAAGATCAATCACTTTCGCCATCTGATGAACTGCAGGATCTAATTTAAACGTTCGCAAATGGGTGGAAAAATATAATTTGCCATGAGCAGCAAGACTTTTGATCGCTGCTTTAATTAAAAAAACATGATCTCTTTGAATATCCAAAGTACCCTCCATTCTTTTAGAGTTTGAAAAACTTGGGGCATCCATATAAATAACATCAAATTTTTGCTGATTGCTTTTAATCCAGACCATCACATCATCCTGAATCAATTGATGCCTGGAGCGTGATAGACCGTTCAACTTGAAATTTTCATTTGCCCAAGCCAAATACGTTTTGGACATATCCACATTAACCGTTAATGCTCCAGCCAAAGCCGCATGCACACTGGCTGTTGCCGTATAACAAAACAGATTTAAAAATCGTGTATTGGGTTTTAATTTTGCAAATTCTAAGCGCAATAAACGATGATCTAAAAAAAGCCCTGTATCCAGGTAATCATGCAAGTTCAAATAAAATTGAGCCCCACCCTCCCTCACTTGAATCAACTGCTTTTTATCATCATGCTTTTGATATTGGGTTTCTTTCTGTGGCCTTCTTTGCTTAACAATCAATTGCTGACTTGATAAGTTCAGCAATTTTAACACAACCTGCAAAGCATCCAGCCGACGATTAGCTGCAACATGCTCTGGAATTTGCTTGGGCGGCATATACTCCTGAAGAACCACATAATCGCCATATTGATCGATCGCAAACGCATATTCTGGCAAATCAGCATCATACATTCGATAGCATTCAATGCCATTGCGAGCAGCCCATTTTTTCAAATGCTGCAGGTTTTTAGTTAATCGATTGGCAAACATTTGCGCGCCATCAGCAAAAGGCTGATCATGACCGGATTTTAATCGGTTATGCTCATCTAAATTAAAACAATACAGGTGACAGGGAATGGCTCCATTAAAAATGGCATATTGTTTATGGGCGCGAAGTCCAATAGATTTAGCCAGCATTGGATCACTGGTGATCACTCCTGCCTGCCAATTTAAGAACTCTGAACTTAAAGTTTGCCCCAACTCTTTATATAATGGAATCAAATCCAATTGTTCACCGATGCGCTGACCATATGGAGGATTCATGACCAGAAGTCCATACCCATGCTTCTTTTTTGCCTGATTAAAAGGCAGGTGCTGTAAAGTCACCCATCGGCCAACCTCAGCCCGCTCCACATTCTCTCGCGCACTGTTGAGCACCTTTTGTGATTTATCACTGCCATACAACTGAATACTTAAATCTTGCTTTTTCGACCTTGCCTCTTCTCGCAATGCCAGCCACAGCTTTGGATTGTGGCCCAGCCAAGAAGCAAATGCTTGATCTGTTCTCAATAATCCTGGCGCCATATTGGCAGCCATCATGGCAGCCTCAATCACAATCGTCCCACTTCCGCAAACCAAATCAGAGAAGTAACCTCCTTTTGCAGCAATTTCTGGCCAGTTCATGCGCAACAATAACGCTGCAGCAATGTTTTCTTTAATAGGTGCCAGGCCTTGATCTAAACGATACCCCCGTTGGTGCAAACTATAACCCACCAAATCCAGACTAATGGTCACCTGATCATATTTTAAATAAGCATGGAAATGCACCTGAGCGTTGCGTTTATCCACATCTGGTCGATCACCGGCATGATCCCTAAAATAATCCACAATAGCATCCTTGACAACCTGACCAGAATACATCTCATTGCGCAGCTCATCTGAGGTGCCATGAAACGTAACCTTCAAAGATCGCTCACCATCAAACACCTCATGCCATGGATAATTTTTGCAAGTATCATACAATGCTTTAGAATCAGAAGCTGAGCCTTTGATTAAAATTAAATGCAATCGATTTGCCAACCGCGACCACAAAGCGATCTGATACAAACATGTTAAATCTGCATCACCATAAACACCATGCGGACTATTTTTTAGATTTTGCAAGCCAAAACTCTCCAGCTCATGCATCAATAAATACTCTAATCCCTTGGAACAGCTTACAAAAATCGAATAACCCATCACATGCCTCAAATTGATGCGCCATTATAGCTTAGTTCATTTCGCATATAAACCACTTCATCAAATGGCTGATCTGAAGCTTTGATTATTAAGATTGGCAAAGACCATGTGAAGCATGGATTTCATCAAAAGTTTAATAAAAACCACCATGCACACAGTTTTTGATTCAAATAAACTGCTATAAGATACATACACCCTGTATTCATGCAAATGACTGGTGCATTTAAAGGGCTCATCCTATCGATGTCGTGCCAAATGAGAGGTTTTATGGAAGAATTTTTTTAATGTGGGGAATTTTTAATGGAAGAATTTTTTTTAATGTGGGGAATTTTTATCTGCGTCATCTTTATTTTGCTGATCCTTGAACTTGGCATTTTTCATAAAAAGGATCGAGAAATAGGATTTAAAGAGAGCTTATTGATGAGTGCCTTTTATATCATAATCGCACTGATTTTTGGTCTGTGGATATGGTACATCAAGGGATTGGATAGTTTTGCAGAGTACATCACAGGCTTTCTCGTTGAAAAATCACTCTCTTTGGACAACATTTTTCTCATTTCTCTTGTCTTCTCCTCTCTCTCAATCCCTTTAAAATATCAACATCGGGTCCTTTTTTGGGGGATTTTGAGTGTGATTGTTCTAAGAGCCATCATGATCGGATTGGGGGTCAAAATTGTTACTGAATTTGAATGGGTTTTATATGTTTTTGCAGCATTTATGATTTTGACTGGTATCAAGATGTTTTTTATGTCAGATAAACCTGTTGAGATCTCTAAAAACACTTTACTGATTTGGATGCAAAAACATTTAAATATAACCACTAAACTGCATAATCAGAAGTTCTTTGTTTACCAGAAAATACCTGGATCTAACGCTAAAAAGCTATTTGTAACACCCCTGCTGGTCTGCCTTGTGATGGTCGAATTTATTGATCTTATTTTTGCAGTTGACAGCATTCCTGCCATTTTTGCAATCACTCAAGATCCCTATATAGTATACACCAGCAATATATTTGCGATATTGGGTTTACGCGCTCTGTACTTTGCCTTGGCATCTATCATCGATCGTTTCTATTACTTGAAATATGCACTGGCTGCGGTACTCATCTTTATAGGATCAAAGATTTTTATAGCAAACGCGTTAAATCTGGCAAAAATTCCTCCTATGCTATCATTAACCGTTACATTCACTATTTTAGGAATTGGGGTTCTTTTTTCATGCATCAAAGCAACCGATACAAAAAAGTCATCTGTCAACGACTAAAGACAGATAGACCTTGACATATTTTCCTGTTTTAACTGAAAATACGTTTGCAAAACCATGATCTAAAAAGATCTTTATGCCCTGGCAAAGCTAGCAACTCAATGGATTAATATGCAACAAGTACAACTGTTTTTTTACTTACGCTACTTTACTTGGGAATCTAAAATTCCGTTGATGCAGCTAACAGCAATTGAGTTTTTTAATAAATAGGCCGTGAGTTCTATAGTATGAGTCAAACAGCTCAGTTGAGAAATAACAATGCACCAATCGGTGTTTTTGATAGCGGCATAGGTGGACTTAGCGTCCTTTCTACACTGATAAAATACTTTCCCTATGAATCTTTTATCTATTATGCTGACAATGGGAATATGCCCTACGGAAACAAGACCAAAGAGCAAATCCAGAAATACTCAGCAAATATTATCCGCTGGTTTATGCATGTCCATAAAGTCAAAATGGTTGTTGCTGCTTGCAATACAAGCTCTGCGTTAGCTTTAGAAGATATATCAAAAGAATTTACAATTCCAATTATCGGTACCATCATCCCCATTGCACAAACAGTCCTGAGCATGAATTGCTCCAACATAGGAATTATTGCAACAAAAGCGACTGTCTCTAGTGGATTTCATGAAATAACTCTTAGAAAGCATGGATTTAATGGCAAGATCACTGCCGTCCCTTGCCCTGAGCTTGTTCCCCTGATCGAAACTCATCCATTCAATCGCATGGTTTTAGCAGAATATGCGCAGCATTATTTAAAGCCCTTTCAAAATGGCCAGTTTGATACTTTGATATATGGATGCACGCACTACCCTCTAATTAAAGATATCATTGAGCCTTTACTCCCAGGCAACATAAAAACACTGTGCCCATCATTTGCGATAGCGCAGCATGTCCAACAAAATTTGAATATCACTGCCGTTAATCAAGGCTCAGAATCAAAGGCTCCTGCGCTATTTTATTGCAATCGTGATAAAGAAGATTTTGAGAGGAAAATCCGCTCTCTCACCTCAATACACCCCATTGTGGTCAATTGCGTATCTATAGAAAAAGACATCACAAGGCCCATTCTATTTGAAAATACCATTTAACCATGATTAAAGCATTGAATAACACAGACCCAATGTTTATATCAATCAATCCAATAAATTCTGCAAAAAATCTGGATTGTACGGTTCATTGGTCGTATCATAATTGATTTAACGGGTATCATCATGCATGCAAAACAAAGAGCCTACCTTTCGTTAGTGGTCTGGATTGCGATTGTGCTGACAGTTGGGGGCGGCCTTGGATCTTTGACCAAATCAGAAATCAACACTTGGTACACCACTTTAAATCAATCCGCTCTAACACCACCCAATTATGTATTTCCCATTGCTTGGACTATTTTATACAGCATGCTTGGCGCTTCTGGCTGGCTGATTTGGCAGGAGGTATTCGTGGCTAAACTAAATGTTATCAAAACCATTTACATCAGCTCGCTCATCCTGAACCTAAGCTGGACCCCTTTGTTTTTCCACTATCACCTAACTGGACTTGCATTAATAGCACTGGGAGCTATGGATATTTTAGCCCTCACCATCATTTACTTAACCTACCAAAAAATGAAAACCGTATCTTTTTTTATGACAGTTTATCTGGCATGGATTTTATTTGCCAGCTACTTAAATTTTTACATATGGCAGTATAACTGAATAAAAGAACAGCGCTCGGGCACAGCCAGAACTCATCACAATCAGTTACATAAACCCATAACTACCATGAGCTAAGAAAAATAAAGACAAGAAATTAACCATAGTGACTATCAAGCATGATACCCACCCAGACCTGAAACTTTCGCACCTGCTCCATTTAGCCTGTCAATCCAGCTTAGCCACCATCAATCATGATCCAAAATGGCCCGATCAATCTTGAGTACTTAAGCAGAAATGATTATAATCAATGATCCTGTATCATAAAGGAAATAACTCATGCCCCTGCATCTAATATCAGTATTGCTCTTATTTGCACTGGCAGGCTGCGAAGAAAAACCCCAAAGGTATAATGGTTACGTAGAAGGTGGGTACACATACATTTCCACCACAACCTCAGGAATCTTAAAAACACTCAATGTCAAACGTGGTGATTCAATTAAAAAAGGCGATCTGCTATTTGCAATCGAAGATACTGAGCTAAAAACCACATTAGAAAAATCAAAATTAGCAATCTTAGAAACTCAGTCAATTCTAACTGAAAACTCCCTTTCCTACAAAAGAGCGCAAAAACTGCTAAAAAAAGGGGCTTTAAGTAAAGCTGAGTTTGAAGTAAAAGAAGCAAACTTCCTTGTCAGTCAAGCAAAGTATAAATCTGCTCAGCAAAATCTCCTGACAGCAGAAAAAAAACTTGAGGAATCAAGTCCACTGGCCCAAGAAAAGGCGATTGTGGAAAATACTTTTTTTTCACCCGGAGAATTTGCCCCCTTGGGCAGACCTGTGCTTAGCACATTGATTGATGGTGATGTAAAAATTAGATTCTTTATCCCTGAGCACCAGCTTCCTAAAATCCAATTACAGCAAAAAGTATTGATTCTCTGTGACGGATGTCCGAATAAAATAGCGGCTAAAATCAATTACATTTCTAAAACAGCCGAGTACACTCCACCCGTTATCTACAGCAAAGATGCAAGAGCAAAAATGGTTTTTCTTCTTGAGGCCCGGCCTGAGAAAGCCGAGCCCTGCCTGCATCCAGGCCTCCCTGTTGATATTGAAATAAAAACTTAAATATGTCAGACATGCAATACGCCATCGATGCAAGAAATTTAAGCAAATCTTTTGGCAATAAAGTAGCAGTCAGCAACATAACAATTCAAGTTCCAAAAGGAAAAGTATACGGGTTCCTTGGGCCCAATGGCAGTGGGAAGACCACAACAATTCGAATGATATGTGGCCTGCTCACTCCCGACAGTGGTGAGGGAACTTGTTTAGGCCACAATATCTTATTACATTCAGAGCAAATTAAATCTCAAATTGGCTACATGACCCAAAAATTCAGCTACTGGGAAGATCTAACGATTAAAGAAAACCTTGAATTTGTTGCCCAAATGTTTTCCCTTGAAAATAAGGCCCAAAAAGTCAAGCAGGCAATTCATCGCTTAGGACTTGAGAAGCGCTGCAATCAACTTGCCGGCAGCTTATCTGGCGGATGGAAACAAAGGTTGGCACTTGCTGCATGTACCTTACATGATCCGAAAATACTACTGCTGGATGAGCCCACAGCCGGAGTTGATCCTAAGGCCAGGCGCGAGTTTTGGGATGAAATTCATCAATTGGCTACAAAAGGATTGACCGTATTGGTCAGCACCCATTATATGGACGAAGCCGAAAGATGCCATAAAATCATTTATACTGCTGGAGGTCAACTGATTATTCAAGGCTCTGTGGCAGAGGTGATTGCAAACACTCACCTTACAACCTGGGTGGTTAAAGGCACTGATTTATCTTTATTGCAAACAGCGCTGGCAGATCACACAGCAATCAGCACAATTGCGCCATTTGGAGACAGCCTTCATATCAGCGGAACAAACCCAGAGCGCCTAAAACAAGCAATTACCCCTTATCTACAACAATCAAATTATCACTGGGAGCTCATTAATCCGTCGATGGAAGATGCATTCATTCATTATATGAACAATGCGCAAGAGAGAGAAATTTGATGAAAATACCCATTAATTTTTCTCGTGTTTTTGCCATTTTAAAAAAAGAATTTATTCAGTTAAAAAGAGATGTGACGACACTTCGTATGATTATTGCCATCCCCATTATCCAGCTGTTGCTTTTTGGTTTTGCCATTAATTCTGATCCAAAACATTTAGCCACTGCAATCATCGTTCAAGATGACAGTTTGATCACAAGAAACATTTTGTCAGGACTTAAAAATTCTGATTACTTTTTCATCAATCACAGACTTAGCTCTGAAAAAGAGGCCCAAACTCTACTTCAAAAAGGAGAGGTAACTTTTGTGATCACCATCCCCCCTGACTTTAGTCAAAACCTGATCAAAGGCTCTAAGCCTTATTTTCTCATTGAGGCTGATGCAACGGATCCGACTGCTATCTCTGGCGCATTGGGCTCTATCAATACCATCATTCAAAGCGCCATCCTCCGAGATGCATCTGGGTCACTGGCATTTTTATCACCACAGAGCAGTGCCTATGAGATTCGCATCCACAAGCGGTATAACCCTGAAGGGGAAAGCCGCTATAACATTGTACCTGGCTTAATTGCCATTGTACTTACCATGACTTGCGTCATGATGACAGCACTATCATTAACCCGGGAGCGAGAAAGGGGAACCATAGAAAACATTCTATCCATGCCGGTAAAACCGATCGAAGTCATGATAGGAAAAATTACGCCTTATGTGCTTATAGGCTATATCCAAGCTGGCATTATACTAACGGCCTCATATACGATCTTCAATGTCCCGGTCATTGGAAGTTTATGGCTTCTTGGGCTTGGATTGCTGATTTTTATTATTTGTAATTTGGCATTGGGCTTCACATTGTCAGCCGCTTCCACCAATCAAATGCAGGCCATGCAAAGCTCAACATTCATACTTCTACCTTCCATTTTATTGTCAGGGTTTATGTTTCCTTTCCATGGAATGCCACAATGGGCTCAATTCATGGGTAGCATCCTACCCAGCACCTACTTTATTAGAATTGTCAGAGGTGTCATGCTCAAAGGCAACAATTTTCAGGAAATATGGCCTCATATCTGGCCATTATTGTTATTCATGACGGCTTTAACCATTGTTACAATTAAAGTATACCGAAAAACTTTGGATTAATTTCACTCCTTTACATCTTAAACACTGAGCAGCTGCCAGCCATTGCTTATTCTTTAGGCAATCGTGCTAATAAAAATTCATTGGCTTTAATCCTAATCAATGGCCATGATTGAATAACTCAACATTGGTGAATAATGGTAAGAAGAAAAAGCAAAAAATTGCTTCTTCTCTAAGAAAGGCCACTAAAATTAGCTGCAAAATTCTTGATAAGTTGACAAAAAGCAAGATCTTTCATCTTAAAATTGGCTTTGCTCTTATAAAAATAAAGGCAAAAATATACTAGGACAGCATCAATTCAAAATCCAGGATCATTTTAAAAAATTAATAGCATGGTTCTAATAAGTCCATGACTGAAAATATTATCAGAGTTAACCCCGCACTATACAAATTATTCAATGCCCACACCCAATGATTTTACCATTTAAGCTATGACCAAATTGATGCTCACCCATAAGAATAATCCACGTATCCATTCACCTGAGATGAAATTTTCAACACCCATCCTATCCATTATTCAGTCAGAAAATTGAAAAAAAAAGAAATAATGTTATGATTAAAACCGAAATAAACCAGTGAGTAGCCGCTATGCCCAAAAAAAAAACCAGACCAATAGGTCCCAAGTGCCAACATTGATAGGGACCCCAGAACCTGGTTCCTTGATAGGGACCCCAGAACCTGGTTCCTTGGTTTTTTACTTTGAGCCGAAAGGAACTACAGACTTTGGTCCAGTCCATCATGTGGGAATTTTAGTTAATCATAATGGCCTGCGGCTGGTTCATGCCGTTCCAAAAGAAGGGGTAATCGCAAAACCGTTTCCACCTAAGCCCGAAGCTGAAAAAAGGAAAAATGAACGTGTTTATATCTGTGTCAATCCTTGGGGGGATGATGCCAAAGAAACCAATCAGGTCATTGAAATGACTAAAGAATTTGTTCTTCTGCCAGAGAAAGAACCACACATCCCAATTACATACTCTGCATCCCGAGCTAAAAAGCTTGAAGAAATCCAAATGGATGTATCAAAAGGCACTCATAGTGCTAAAAAATATGGTCAGAATTTAATCAGCCAAAGTCAAGAAAGTTTTTGGAGCGAAGGGAATCCGGATCTGGCAGCCCATCACACCATTACAGCCAAAGTTTTCAATTGGCTTAGACATAAAAAATGGGGCCTCTCACTTACACCCCAAGACCATGAGAAGAAATTTACCACAGGCTGGCATTGTTCTCAATTTGCGCTGATGATGTTTCAAATGGCCTTTAGACGCAAAGGCATGAAACCCACAAGCACTGTCGAAACTGAGGAAGATAAAAATTATTCATCTAGAAAAAAAGCCGGTAAGCCTAATTATAGTGACCCCAAAAAACAAGAAGGAAATGGAAGAAACCTCAAGACTATAAAACCAGATCGGGTGCCAGATCCGCTGCGCAAACTTTTACAAACTGATGCAAAAACCATGTCGCCAGCAGCGATGCTGTTTTGCTTGATGGATGATAGTGGTTCCGGTCCTGGGAATTATGCATACTCACCTGGCATTATTGAAAAACTTACAAACTGGGTGATGGAAATGAAGGGAAATTTAACAGCCCCCTCAGCGAATCCTAGTCGAGGACTGATCAAAAAGTTCAATAAAATGAAATTTCACCTTTTAGAGCTCCAGTGTATGCTCTTTAGTATTCATAAATTAATTCACCCCACAACACGCTTACCCAGAAGCCTCACTTCTTGTCGTATTCCGACCATGTCTGCTTTCCAATTAAAAGTCAAAAGACCTCTTGGAAGAAAAAAAAGACAAGAAGAGCAACCTGCCCCTAAACGAAGAGCGCTCTCTAGATCTCGCTGAAATGGGTACAGTAACCCAGTTTCTTTTCCATGATTGCCAAGCAGGCGAAGCTGGCCTCATTAATGAGGTCAACTTCCCCTAGCAAAAAGCGATCATCCAGCCATCCATTTAATCAGCTCTTGCCAAGGATCATATGCATAAATAGGTGATTAAAAGACCTCCTATGGCTTTTATATTTATGCCCTTCATGCTGCTTATTTCTGATAAAGCTCTGGATCCATATCATGAATCTCAACCGTTGATGCAACACCAGTCATCGGCGCCAACTGCCGTACAACCTCAAGCATTTGCTTTGATAGCAAAATCTTTTTATCTTGAGATCTACCAGATAAGATCTTAAGACTCACATGCAAGAAATGCTGTAAATCATGAGCAAGCATATAATCCTGATATTTAATGGCCCTTAATTTGACTGCAGAGGGATCAAATAACTGACTGGCCACAATGACAAACTGTAATTTAATCATCAGCTGACTCATATCAATGACTTTTTCTAATCCAGATGAATACTCAATAACACAATGAGGCATATATTTTTCCTTCCACAACCATTCATTTCATGTAAAAAATGAGAATATTCCAACAATATCCCCTTTTTTGAAAACCCTGTTAAAACCCCTATGTTTGATCTTGGAGCATGAGTTCTATTTAATATTTACCATACTCTGGCACAGCCAGGATATAAATTTCAACATTGATTCTACTTTCATTCACTGTCTTAATCGGCAAAACCCAAAAAACTCACACAGGTAAAAGGCGAAAGCTGCCAAACCAACATCCACCAAAATTAATTGAATACATCAGCAAAATCAAGCTCCTGGACCAAATGAACCAGATTCAAGGGGCTGAGTGACCGTATCAGAAAGCCGATTGCGTGGTAACTTTCCAGCAAACAAACCGGTCTTTGACCAAATCCCCTCTACAGGGACATCAGATAACGGCTGACGCGAGCGTTTTCCAAATATTGGTGGTTGATTTTCCTTCATGTCAAAACAGGTTAAGCGATTCATCTGCTCATTCATTGTTTTATGGGCACTTTGATCTTTGTACTGAGAAAAAATATCACTGATAAAAGACCCCATGATTTTATAAATTAACCCACGGTCAAACTCCTTAAGCTGACCTAAGGGCACAATGAGAGAGTCCAGTAGCAATGGATCGCACTGCTTTTTAATAACAGAAGCCACAGATTCAATCATGAATTTTTCTAAAGTGGTTAAAGACAATATGCGATCAAGAGCTCTAACAGCACAGAACATACTTCTAACATTAGGATTGATAAAGCCACTTTCATCAAACCTTGATGAGTCAAATAATGCACCTTTATTGATTAAAATTTCTGCCATGTTATGTTTCGCTGGGAACTCAGCTGCATATGTCGCCATCATGGCAGTTTGGCCTTGACAAATCTGATTCACATTTGCGTTATGCTGTAAAAGTACTTTGACCATTTTATAGTTTTGCTTCCTTACAGATTCAATCAACATGCTTGAAGCCATCAAAGATCCAGTTTTCAGATGTTGGCTCAGAACCAAATCTGATGGATTGGCACCATGCATCAGTAAGGATTCAACAACATCATCATGACCTGATTTAAAAGCATAAACCACTGCTGAATGTCCATTGATATCTTTGACATGTATATCTTTATATCCAGCATCAAATAACAAATTAACTTTCTGCACAGAGCCTAATTTAGCCGCAGTCATTAAGGCACTCAAGCCATTTTTAGCAACCTGATCAATGATCGCTCCCTTATCAATCATTTGCTTAGCAACTTTAATGTCACAGAATCTCAAAGCATAAATCAAAGCTGATATGCCATCATCAAAGTGAAAATTAACTGGCATATTCATGCGAATATAAGCAATCGCTGCTTTATCATTTCCATTCATTAATGCACAAATAAAATCAATAGGTTTAATACCACACTCTTTAAGTGGTAAGCCACTGACCACGGCTGGATTGCGATTTGCAATCGCATGTTCAAATACACCTCTTCCTTCAGAATCTCGTGCTTTGAGTGCAGCACCCTTACCATTCATCCAGACCACCAAATCTGCATCAGCATGTTTGGCGGCAAACATCACAGGTGTTTGACCCTGACCATCAGCTTGATTAATATCTGCACCTGCATCCAATAATAATTCAATCAAATATCGATCATTTTGTATTACCCCATGCATTAATGCACTAAGGCCAATATTATCTGCAGCATTTACATTAGCCTTTGCTTTTAATAGCTGCTCTACAACCATTACCAGGCGCTGATTGACTGCAAGCATGAGCGGGGTATTGCCAAATTCATCACTGGTATTAACATCAGCACCCGCTTCAATCAATCCAAGTGCTTTATCAACCTGGCGATAATAAACCGCTTTTAACAATGGCTCATCGTGATATTGATCAATGACTTCCACCCAGACATTACCGGCTATGTCAACCGTTATCAAATGCTCTTGGTCCGGCAATTGATCCAGCACGAGGTCATCAAGCTTACCCATATTTCTATAATTATTTTCAATAATCACTTATAATTACCTGATTTTAATTGCTTATATTCTCACTAAATGGGCACAAAAGCAAGCGGTAAAAATAAGTTCAATAGGCTAGGGTCGTGGGCCTAGTTCTTTAGAAGGACCATCTGGATCACTTGCAGAAAGTGACGATAATTTTTGATTATTGCCTAAAGAGCTTCCTGGATTTTGACTTTGTTTATTTCTTACAAATTGGCTTAGAGTACCTTCCCTTTCCATTAGAGCAGGAGGTACAAAAAGAGATTGTTGGGCATTCTCTTCTGCATTTGAAGGGGGGGATTCAAGAATTCGTTCTACAGAAGCGGATTTCAAAGAAATTATAGGTGATTTAGTTGTTTTAACTCCTACACCTGGACCTAGCTCGTTTGAAAGCACAGAAGAGAATTTCAGAACAGGTTCAGTTGGTTGATCTGAAAGCACAGAAGCGAATTTCAGAACAGGTTCAGTTGATTCATCAGTTGTTTTAACTCCTACACCTGGACCTAGCACGTTTGAAAGCGAAGTTGACAGTGCTGCAAGTTTTTTAAGTGAAAATACTTTTAGCTTTGTATACAAACGTTTTAAAACAAACATATTGGGATTATGGCTTATTTTTCCTTGTAGACTTTCGGCCTTCGCTTGATAGTGTTTTTTGTTAGATTCTCGATCATGAACAAAGCTATAAAGTGGGTAGGCAATGACAAATGCAGCAGCAATAGCAGCTAATGGAATTGTACCTATTCCTGAAAACAACAAAGCACTGCAAAGAATTGCACCCACACCCATCACAATGTTATTAATAAACTGATCCCTCCTTTGCCTAGCCGCCAAATCTAAAATCGGTAAAATCAATTTTTCTTTATTTTCACTCTGCCCATTTAGTATATTTATCACTTTTTGCCTGTCGTTTTTGCTCAAATACTTGATACCATTAACTTCCTTATTAATTTGCATACCCTTAGCTTCAATAGTCATTTGACTATCCTCACTAAGATCTGCAAGAACTACAGATTTAGATGAAACCCGTGATTTATCATTCAGCACCCTTTTTAAATTAAAAATAGAAAAAATTGTCGAAACTGCAGCAATCGCCATACCACCAAAAATGGCCACACCGGGTAATGATAATGAAATCTTTTCAATCAACCCAACGGCCATTAATACAGCAACACCAACCATAGCAACCAATAGGCCAGCAACAGTCAGCCAGCCCTTAAAACTTAATCGACGCCTTTCTTTGTATGATTCATGCGAGGAATCTACAAGTCGACTTAACCCATCAGCCAGATAACTTGCCTGATCACCCATTTGTGACCGACTGGCTTTACTGGCTACAAACAAAAATGTAGTTACCGCGCTTAATGCACCAAATAAAATATTTAATTTACCTGCTTTGTCAGCCTGTTCTTTTAACTGCCCAGATGCCCCTTGTATTTTTTTCAAAAGAGATTTTGGTTCTGACTGAGTGAGCCCTTCTTTTTTGGTATCACTTTGTTTGCCCATAGACGATCTTCCTTTTCATATTATTATCTTTAATATTATTATCTTTAATATTATTATAGTACAAATCTGACTGCGATCACATCATTCGATAGAAACCAAGTAAACTAAATGACTGTAAAACTAAACTTGCCAAGTATTGGCATTTGGTTTACCCAATCAGTCATTTAAACCACTGAGGATTAATGCTGAACGCCCAGTGCAATTTGCAAATTATATAAACTTTTGATAGGAAGCTTTAAAGCAACCATTCGAAATACATCATCAGGGATAATTTCCCGCTTGGGTGAAAATAAATAGAATTGACTCAGCTTCAAGTCCAAACACCGGCCTTTTGGATAAATAAGAACTTTCAAAAACTGCTCATAAGCCACAGAATACCTCATCGCATCTATATGACCCATCTTTAGCAAATACATGCGAATATGCCTTTGAATAGGCTTGTAATCAGCGGGCTGCATTTTTTGCAATAAATCACTTAATTGCCCCAACGTCATCTCAAAATCATGCTGATTAAATTGCTGATTAAAATGACGATCAAGTTCATGCAGATGACTGGCAAGTTCCAGTAATAAGTGAAGAGGGCTTTGTGGAGCCACATGCTGCTTGTGCTCAAAACACAAATCCCAATAACCATCCTTCACGCAGCGGAAAAGCAGCATATGTATCATCCGATAGGTGATTGATCCAGAACCCAGCACAGAACGAACATCAGCGCCACAATGTACTAACATTCTTGCACATTCAAAATGATCTTTTTCAACTGCCAATTTTAATGCACTATGTCCTTGAACATCCAATGCATGTACATCACCACTAAAATGCAACAATAGCCACAAAAGATCCTGATAATCTAATAAAACAGCTAACATCACAGGTGTCATGCCATCAACATTTGGCATTTGTGGCATACCCCTTTTTAACAAATACTCCACAACAATTTGCTGATTCGATCGCAAAGCAATGAATAATAAATTTTCTTGATACAGATCATTTTCATCAAGCCTTGCACCAAATTCTTCAAGAAGGCACATCACAGCCAAATGCCCTGATTTTGCAGCCAACATCACCGCGGTTTGACCATGCTCATCTTGATGATGAATACTGAGGCTGTTTGCTTGGCCAAACCAACGCCTGACCTTAGAAAAAATCCAATAAAACCAGCTGCTATTTTGTGAACTGCAATGCTTAAGTAACAACTGCACAACCTGCAAGCGACCAAGCGAAGAAGCTAGCATCAGTGCATTTTGACCAAAACGATTACACAAATTAATTTCTGCGCCAGCTTTTAGCAACAAGGCAACAATATCATGGTGCCCGGCTATAGCAGCATACATCAGCGCACTTTGCCCATTTCGATCCTGATATTGAATGTCCACATCTTGATTTAATAAGAATCTCACAGCATCAATCGCACCATCATTAACTGCCACAATCAACAATGTTTGTGCATCTTCCCCATAAACACTGTGAATATCAAGCATGCCTAAGTTTAAGCATGCCATCAGCCCAGCTTGATCCATTAAAACTTTCCACCTTATTAAAAATAAAAATATTAATAACTTAGAATACAAATGTAAAGATTCAAGCAAATTCATTTGTAAGATTCAAGCACAGTCAGGCCCTGAAATTTGGTCAATGAAGTCTTAAGACCCCCAAATAAATATGCTGGTACTAAGAGAACTTTTATTTACCGACTCTTCCCAGCACCAAAGGCAAAATCAACACCCTCATCCACACATCAAGTCCCCAATACCAATCATGATCTGCACAAAGAAGCTGCCTGACCCTGAAAAGCGAGTATCTTTTAAAGCTTGATTTATAAAAAATCATGCCTGCCCACACCAAAAAATACACAGAAGGTGATTGCTTTAACCTTAAAGCCATCTTCTCAAAAATGTGTTGACCGGCAATTACCATCAATCACCTGTTGCTTATCTAACAACTTTATCTTCAGCCAATTTTTGCCCACAACAAGTACAAAAAGACCCTGCTTTTTCAGTCAATTCATGACACATGCCACATTCCATCTTCTGAAATGCACCGCAAAATGGGCAATAGTCTCTACCCTCTGGCATCTTTATCCCACATTCCACACATCCACCCCTTGCCAATCTTTTATGCTGCAAAACCTTAGCGCTTTTCAACTTAACTTGAATAAAATAGATCATTATAAACGCTAGCCCAATACCCAGTCCAATTAACAAATAAAACCAAGAAGCCACCAAATCCCACTTAAATAAAAACAAGACCAGATCTTTTAACCAATGTAATGGGAGCATATCGTATAGAAATGCCATCATTTTTTGCAAAATTGGAATAAAGCTAAGAACAATCATATGCGCTGAAATAACGATGGATAAATTCTTATTTCTTCTTAAGCTATGAATATACCAAAAGCAAAATAAGCCAAACAATGGCAGTAAATACAACATGTTACTGATAAAGACTTTAACAGGGTAAAAAGCCCTTAAGCTTTTTAATGAAGTCTCTAAAACCTGCGACTGCGCTTGTGCATCCGTTAAGGCTTTAAAAAATGATTGAATCAATGGCTGCTGCTTTAAGGTTTGATCAATGCTGGTAATCTCCGATAACTTCATTTTCGCGCTGGGATTCACCTGTTTTTGATAAGCATCTTGCTCATTATATTGACGCTCCAGTTGCTTGCGTTGATTCATTAATGCAACAAGGCCTTTATCGCCCTGAATCTGTTCCACCAAATCCAGCAGTGATCGACAAATCCCATCAACTGGCTTTTGATGATCTATCCAACCAACATTAAACTCATAAATTGTCAAGTTTGAGATTTTTTCAATTGCATTTTCTGTATCCCACTTTTTATCGATCACCATTTCCTCACATGTGTAAGGCACAACATCCGTGGGACTAATCACCTGCTGACTATTCACAAACATGCCATAATAAATGGTTGAAAAAACAAAAAAGTCCAGCATTAAAATTAGCCACCAAACTCCACCATTTACTGCAGCCTCAGCTCGGCGCTTATGTTTAAAAAAATCCATCAAAAATTTCCCTTTAAATCATGTGTCTATCAGCAAATTGCCATGCAAAACCAATCGCAACATCAATCATTGAGTTTTCTTTCAATTCTCATCACAAAACTTTCAATGATCTTTTTATAAATTTCATCCCCCAGTAACTCATCCTCAACGCCTTTGTCAATGTTTGGATTATCATTCACCTCAATCACAACCACACGGCCATTCTCAAGCTCTTTGATATCAACACCATATAATCCATCGCCGATATTCCTGCATGACGCTAAGGCCACTTCCAGCACTCTTTTGGGTACTTGGTTAATTTCAACCGACACTGCATCTCCAGCTTTGAGAGCTTGCTTATTGGCAACATGGTTATAAATCTGCCAATGCCCACTGGCCATGAAATATTTTGAGGCAAATAAAGGCTTTTGATCCAATACACCAATTCGCCAATCAAATGCTGATTCCAAGAACTCTTGACATAAAATAAGCTCAGACTTTTTAAACAACTCACCCAGTTGCATCACTAACTGATTAGGGTCATTAATTTTAAAAACTCCAACAGAAAATGAGCCATCCGGGATTTTAATCACACAAGGATACTGGATACTTTGCATTTGAGTTTCTAGATTTTTACGGCTTAATATTTTTGTTTTGGGTGTATCAATCTTATGCATTTCAAAATGTTCATTCATATAAATTTTGTTACAACACTTGATGATTGATGCCGTGTCATCAATAGTGGGTATGCCCTCTGCTTCTGCCTTTTGCGCAAATCGATAGGTGTGATTATTAATCGCTGTGGTTTCACGAATGAACAATGCATCAAATTCAAGCAATGAAGGAAAATCATTTTTAGTAATTAGCTCCACCCAAACGTTCATTTTCTTACCAACATCAATGAATTTCTTTAAGGCCCCGCGATTGGATGGTGATCTTTTCTCTTCTGGATCATGCAAAATTGCTATCCAGTACCGCTCCTGTTTTCTTCGATTGGGTCTTCGCCAGACACTGCCGGTAAAATGCTTTAAATCTTGATTAAACTGATCAACTTGTTGCCCTATTAATCGACCCAAAGACTCCGCCTCAATTTTAACAACCCGCCACTGATGCTTCTCCGTAAATCGTATCTCAAAACTAAAAATAGGGGTTCGAAATAAGTCAAATATCCGACGGGTTAATGGCTCAAGCTTTGGGTCCACATGTCTGCCAAAAAAACTAGTAAACCTTCGCACATATGGGTCTTCAAACGGTAAATCATAATGTTTTTCCAAAATCCGGTTTAAATCAGAAAAATAATGTGAATGATTTTTCTGCCAATTTAAAGACACGACATTACTTAAATCTGGAAAACATAAAACAGATCTTGCCTGGCACATCAAAGATACATAATATCCCAAACTTAAATATTCATAATTTGGAGATAAATTAATTACTTTTACCCGATCCTGTTTTTTAAAAATTTCAAATTTCTGGCCGATGAATTCCCTTGGCGACAATATAATATAATTGTCATCCACATCAATCAATTTCTGCTTATCGGTCACAATAATATATTTATTCACCCTTCAACACCTTTTTTAATCTCACACAACTTACACCATCAGGATAATAATTTTCAGTCTTTGCATAAATTTGATAACCCCTTTTCAAATAAAGTGCAATCAATTCAGATCTATCCGATCGAACTTCCTGTCTTAACTCACGGTATCCTCTTACCAGCAGCATTGCCTCAAGCTCACGAAATATCTGCGAGCCAATACCCTTCCCTTGAAAATCAGGATGCACTGCAATTGAATACAGCCGACAATGCGATCGATTTTTTTGATAAAACAATATGGCAGAGGCTCTGACCTGCCCATCAATCTCAACCACCCATATTTCAGCATTAGCCTCCTGAAGAAAGTAGCGATATTGCCTGCGACCAATCAAATGATACTCAGCCGCATGGAACACCATTTCTTCCAGCAGCATCAGCGAGTCAAGATCATGAAGACCTGCCTGTCTAACTTTATAATCAGGGGACACTCTGTAAAATTCCTTAACAAGGTATATTATCTCATTTTTACCAGAATCATCCAGTATTGAGAAGATATCAGATGAAATTTATTTAAACTGGACCACAGCAATAACAACAAAATAGTCACCCATGCTAAACCAGGCAAATGATGCAGATTTCCTTAAAGGACCATCCTGTCAAACTTAAAAAGTCATCGAAACTGTGTTTATTCTCTAAAAAATAACCATCGTCCTCTTTTTCGTATCTGGGAAATATCCATTCAAGTATATCCCTTGATTCAGTGCTGCTATTTCTTCAGATACGACCTATCAAATTGGCAAAAAAGCAATGCTTTGTGCCATTAAGAAACTTAAGGTAGGCTGAAAAAGATGGGCATTGTGATCAAAAGTATGGAGCAATATGACCGCTGACTCATGATGATAGTTCTCCATAAAGGACGCCATGTTTTTAATATACCCTGTCAGGTCTTCAATGTGTCTGGTTTTATAATCCTGAGTATCCCAGTCCCAGTATGCATCAATATATTCACTGGCATGATGAAAAGACAATTTTTCAAAGCCTTCAGCTGCTAAAAACTTTTGAATTTGCATCACATGCTGCTGCTCTGTGTCATTTTGAGCAGTCCTGGCATTAGCGCCTGCACCACGATCACCAAATGGTAATCGGACAACCTTCTTGGGTCTTATCACTCCAGCCATTGCATAACATGCGTCTATCAATAGCTCTGTTTTTAAAATTTCATGTTGACATTGTTCAAACGATAATTCTGAAAAACATGAATGAGAGTAAGTATGATTACCGATCAAGTACCCTTTTGAGATGGCGTAAGCTACTTTTGAGCAATATTGCTCAACAAATCCACCTCTGACATAAAAAACAGCCGGTATCTGATAAAATGATAAAAAATCAACTATTTTTTCTAAATGCGCCGATGGAGCATCATCAATCGTAAGATAAACTCGCTTAAGCATCAAAATACAGCCTCAATCCAGTAGCATTCTATCAGATTATGGTCTATTTTGTCTATTTGCTCCGTGATCAGGTTTATGGAAAGGCTGTTCTGCTGTTCTTTGAGCAGCAATGTTAGGATCAGGTGATAAGCTATTTGAAGAAACAGAAGCATGAGAAATTTTAGGCTTTGTTAATTCACCCTGACCCGATTTCATGATAGGCGCTTTAATCAATTTTGCAAGCTCATTTAATTTAGCAGCTTGCTGATCTAAGTTATCTCCACCATATGAGGCTCCTTGATACATTCGCTTGCACTTTTCAATCAAAGTTCTTAAACCATCCCGATTAAACCCTATTGGAGCTTGGCTAATTAATCTGGAATTAAGCATTCTTAAACGTCTCACATCTGCGCCAGCCTCCAAAGAAGAGAAGTTTGTATCTTTTTCTAATTCTTTACTTACGCTTTTAAGCATAGCACCAAACCCTTCATTTTTAGAAGTTTCATATGACTGTAAAATCTCAAGTAAAAGGCCAAAACCAATGTTAGGTTGAGAACCATTACCCTGGATTTGTTTTGAATTTAAAAGTAACATTTTTAAAATGTGGTTTTCATTGTTAGCTCCAAGCCTGCTAACATCAACGTTTGCCAAAATCATTCTTCGATCTCTTTCGGGTATTTTTTTATCCGATAACAATGTCAACACGTCATCTAGTTTCCTTATTGATTGAGCAAAGACTTCTTTAATGTCTGCTTCTCTCCCTGCTTTTTCAGGATCAATAAATAGTGTTTTAGCTGAAAAAATACTCATCCCACCTGTTTTATCATTTAATAATTTCCATATTTCTAAAAATTCTGGATAAGAAAAGATCCATTTCTTTACCTTTTGAAGAATATCAAACCCAAATATACCATCA